>QNER01000014.1 GCA_003646175.1 Candidatus Parabeggiatoa sp. nov. 1 | reverse complement strand
GGCACCAGTTATGATCCGTTTAGTCGCTTAGAAGGGTTATTTACATTCAGCGGGATGCCAACCCAAGCGCATACTGTTGCTGAATTGGAAGCGGCTTTACGAGCGCAGATTAAACAACTGCAAACCACATTGGCAGACAAAGCCGAATTGGAGCGGGTAAAAATCCAATTACGCGCTTCCCAAGTGTATGAACTTGATTCGGTGTTTTATCAGGGCATGAAAATCGGTATGTTGGAAACGGTAGGATTGGAGTGGCAGTTGTTTGAGAGTTACTTGGATAACATCAAAGCTGTCACAGCGGAACAAGTGCAAACCGTTGCACGTCAGTATTTGATAGATGATCACTTAACTGTGGCAGTGCTAGAACCGCAACCTTTGGAAGGTAATTAGGCATTTTCTCGTGCATAACGGATGCTATCCCTTCTTAGGGATAGTATCCGTTAATTTCGTTAAATCTTCTCAACTCACAATAGGAACCGTTGATTAATATGATTAAAACATTTCCCTTACTCCCCCTTTTTCAAAAGGGATTTAGCATATTGCTCATGTTGGGTTTTTGTCACGCCGCTTTGGCGATACCCACTATTCAACATTGGCAAACAGACAACGGGGTACGAGTCTATTTTGTCCCAGCCCCGGATTTGCCTATGGTTGATGTGGAAGTGACATTTGATGCGGGTAGTGCCCGTGATGGTGAGAAGTCGGGTATTGCCAAGTTGACTAATGGTTTACTCAGCGAAGGCGCTGGGGGCTACTCGGCCGACCAAATTGCTGAAAGCTTTGATAATTTAGGCGCTGAGTTCAGTAATTCTGTAGATCGCGATATGGCAACGGTGAGTTTACGTAGTCTCTCGGAGTCTCAATTGCTACAACCGGCCTTGGAAATGCTGGCCGTGTTGTTGGCGAAGCCTGATTTTGATGAAACTTCGTTTGATCGTGTCAAGCAACAAATGTTAGTCGGCTTGAAGTATCAACAACAATCGCCAAATGCGATTACTAAAAAGGCGTTTTATAGCGCCGCCTTTGGCACGCATCCTTATGCCATCTTGTCAAATGGTACCCCAGAAACGGTGGCTGCGTTAACTCGTGACGATGTGAACGCGTTTCATGCGCGCTACTATGTGGCGAACAATGCGATGGTGGCAATCGTGGGGGCGGTGGATAGACCGGCCGCTGAAGCAATTGCGAAGACTATTGTCAGTTTATTGCCGACGGGTGATGTGCCGCCGGCTTTGCAGCCGGTTGCCAAGTTGAGCCAAGCTCAAACGGTACACATTGACCATCCTTCGACACAAACGCATGTTTTAGTTGGGCAGCCGGGGATGGCGCGAGGTGACCCTGATAAATTTACTTTGTATGTGGGTAATTATATGTTAGGCGGTGGTGATGGTTTGGTGTCGCGTTTGGCTAAAGAAGTGCGCGAAAAACGCGGCCTCGCTTATAGTGCCTATAGTTATTTTTTACCATTGCGAGTGGCAGGCCCGTTTATCGTGGGCCTCAGTACTCGTAATGACCAAACCGCGCAAGCGTTGCAAGTGGTGCAAGACACGTTGCGCGATTTTGTGAAAAACGGGCCTAGCGAGGCAGAATTAACCGAGGCAAAACAGGGCATCACTGGCAAATTTCCATTACGCATCAAGAGTAATAGTGACATTATCGGTTATCTGTCAATGCTTGGCTATTACCGGTTGCCCTTGGATTATCTGCACAACTTCAACAATAACGTTGAAGCGGTGACGTTGGAGATGATTCAGGACGCTTTTAAAAGGCGGCTGGATTTGGATAAGTTAGTGACAATTACTGTTGGTGGTAAAAAATAGTGTTATCAAGAAATCCGATTTTTTGGAAAAATCGGATTTCTCAGTATCAGGTTTTTTCTACTGGAGCAGGTTTGCAACCGGCGAAGTTATGTTCTACCACTATACTGGAAGTACAACGCATTGAAGGATTTGACGGAGTTATTTTTTTAAGGCGGTTGTGGCTTTACAAAAATAGAAATGCGAATTTTTTCAACCATAACCTCTTCACATTATCACCCTTTTCAAGGGAACGAAGTATATCAGTTTCTAAATTTTTAAGACAGCAATGCAAAGGGGTTGATTTGACATAATTCCTTGAGCGCCACACAAAGATGTTCCGATAAATAATTTCATAAGTCATTGACGGATACTATCCCTAAGAAGGGATAGCAGCAGTGAAGTTACATTATTTTTCTGAAAAACGAACGATAGTACAGCGAATCCCAGAAATAAACGAATGAAGGTTGGAAAGTTGCACCCTAATTCGTTTATTTCTGGGATTAGTTGTACTTTACTTAAGGTGGTAAGATGTATTGGACTACCAAATCCTTTCTTATAAACAATCCTTGTAGTTATCCTTTCATAAGCAACCAATCCTTGTAGTTATAATTTATTTGCGGCAAGAACTACAAGGATTGTATTTTAGAAGGGATTTATAAGAAGATATTCAACAAAGATTGTATAGACATTTAGGGCAAAACCTTCAAGGTTTCCAAAACCTTGAAGGTTTCTATTGATGTCCAAACGGATGCTATTCCTTTGGGGGAGAGTATGCGTCAACTCACAAGGTAACTTTTGATGAACCAGTTGAGTAAATTTGAAATTGCAACCATCATCGCGGTTTTATCCGCGACTATCTGGTTAGGTACGTTAAACGGTACGGTTAATACGTTGATGAATACGGTGGATATCGGTGCCCTGAAGGCTGAACAAGACAAGTTTCTGACGGAAATTAAAACCCAGAAAGCCAACATGTTGGCTGAGGTTGAACAGGCGAGACAGCAAGCCATGAGTCCCGCCATCATTCGTGAGCTGCGCGAAAATATGGCGCAGCTTGAAACTCGTCTTCAGGCGGTCCAACAAGCCATGACTTCGCCACAGATGCAGCGTTTTGAAGCGCAAATTGTTGAGGCTGAAACCAAACTCAATCAGGTTCAACAGACGCTGGGTGCGCTTCAGATTGCTGACTTACAAACTCAGGCTGCTAATGCTGCGGAAAAGCTTAATCAGCTTAATCAGGCATTGCGTAGCGTTAAAGCCGAAATCGCGTCAGTGTCAACACAAGCCTCGACTCAAGTCAAACAGCAGACAGTGCAAGCTTTGGCGGATATTCAATCCCGCAAACAACAGGCGGTGAGTGAATTGCAGCCCAATCTGAGTCGGACGCAACAACAACTGAAGACTATCCAAACGGCGGTTGAATCGCTGAATGTTGATGCACTGCAAACTCATCTGACGGCGGTGAAAAAGGACTTAACTGTGCTGAATCAAACGGTTGATGGATTAAAAGGCGAACTTGCCAATGCCCCCCAAGCTCTAACGCAGATTAATCAGCAGAAGGTTCAAGCCTTAGCAGCGGTTCAAAAGGCGATTGAAAAGGCAACAAGTGATTTTGAAACCAGTCTGTCTGATATTGAAGCGAAAAGGCTAGCGACTGTTAAAAAAGTAGAAGAACAACCCATTGAAAAAAATATGAAAAAAATCCCTGTCATGGTCACGATTCCGGCCGGGGGATTTGATATGGGCAGGAATAGTAGTAATGAAGAGCATTGGGTTTATATAAACAACAGTTTTACGATAAGTCGCTTTGAAATCACCTTTGAGGAATATGATGCTTTTGCCGAAGCCACCGGTAGAGATAAACCCCATGATCAAAATTGGGGACGGGGCAATCGGCCGGTGATTAATGTCTCTTGGCATGAAGCGGTGGCTTATACCGAGTGGCTCAGTCAACTAACAGGGCAAACTTACCGTTTACCTAGCAGGTACGAATGGGAATACGCGGCCCGTGCTGGGACGAGGACGACGTATTGGTGGGGTGAGGAAATTGGTAAAAATAGGGCCAATTGTGGTGATGGTTGTGGCAGTCAATGGGATGGGAAACAAACTGCCCCAGTAGGTTCTTTTTCACCCAATCGATTTGGCTTATCTGATACCGCTGGCAACGTATGAGAATGGGTTACCAGTGGTAGTGATTCTGAAGAAGATAGATATATGTCTGGCGGATCGTGGTACAAATCCCAGTTTTATTTAACTGCCGGCAGCATCTCCGACTTCCGCGATTACGATGTGGGGTTTCGTGTGGTGGGTGTTGCGCGGGCTAAGTAGCCCTTTGCCCTGTAGCACTTTTGCCCTGTGCCCTCTTTTTTTTACCATTGTTTAGCTATTTTATTATGGTTATTGTTGTGATTGTGTCTGAGTACAACGAAACTTCCCTCTAGTACAACGGATTGACGGATTTAACGGATTTAACCAAACCATTCGTTTATCCACGTAATTAGTTGTACTTGGTATTTGCGGCAATAACTACAAGGATTGCTTATAAGAAAGGATTTGTTTATGAAGAGATTGGGGATACTTAATGTTACTTTATCCGGAGTACAACGGATACGCGAAATAAACGGATAAAAAGTCACTGGGATTTATCGAAAAAGGTCAATTTTGAACTTATCAAAGCCACTGTTGTTATTCTAAGGTGCATCTATTGATATTAGGATAATTAATTGAACACTATCCGTTTATTTCGCGTATCCGTTGTACTCTTGTTGAGTGGTACTCAATATTGAACACTTATAAGAAAGGATTTGTTTATGAAGATATATGGGAGAATGAACGATGGCTGCAATGAGGTTCAATAGTTGAGTACAATGAAATTGAGTTGTACTTGGTATTTGTGGCAATAACTACAAGGATTGCTTATAAGAAAGGATTTTTTTATGAAGGGATTGGGGATACTTAATGTTACTTTATCCGGAGTACAACGGATACGCGAAATAAACGGATAAAAAGTCACTGGGATTTATCGAAAATGGTCAATTTTTATTTTGAACTTATCAAAGCCACTGTTGTTATTCTAAGGTGCATCTATTGATATTAGGATAATTAATTGAGCATTATCCGTTCATTACGCGTATCCGTTGTACTCAAGAGTCTCAATATTGATAATGATAATTTTTTTGGGAATGCACCACCCATCCTTTATTATAAATCCGTTATAAAATACAATCCTTGTCGTTATGATGAGTATCCGTCACTATTAAGATCGTAATGCTTTAAAAACAGTCTCTTTCGCCTGCGCTATCTGTTCTTCAGACAGGACTTCCGGCGGAGTGGGTTTGCTCGTCACGTCCCTTCCCAGTATGCGTTGAGAAAAACGGCTTAAACGTTGATTAGCACGGAAATCGCTTTCTAATAAACCATTCAGGTAAAGATCAAGAAAACCGTTTTGTGAATAAATATGTTGACGTAACAAACCTTCTTGTATGAATCCAAAACTCACCAAATTCCGTTGAGCAAACGCATTATATCCATAAGTGTAGGCAATGAGTTTGCGAAGTTGTATTTGATTAAACGCGAAATCCATTATTAACAAACTCGCTTCAACGGAAAACCTTGTCCCCCGATATGACGGAAACAAAATACCCATTAAGAATTCCGCACGTCGGTGAGCGGGCTTGTAATCGGCGATAGCTGCTAAACCAATAGGCTGTTTCTCGCCATTGTCATTAACACGGTGAATGATCCATTCAATACGTTTGAGTTGTTGGGGCAGCAGAGTTTGTTCTTTGGCTAACTGTTCTCTGAGTTGCTCTTCAGTCTGGGAACGCTTTTGCGCTAGACGGTATAAGTCCATGAATTCATTATCTTGGTAACACTGTAGTAAAAAAGGCGCGTGTTCCGGTGCAGAACGCTCCAAAATAACCCTGCGTCCTTGCAGGGTTTGAAGCCCAAGGGGGGCAACTGATATCATATAGCAATGATTAATGGTTAATGGTTAATGATTATTTAATATAATTATCAATGACTTAAATTAGACAAATGTACTTGATGCAATCGGAAAACGCTAGAGCAAAATCCTAAAGAAAACCGAACAGAAAATAGCAACCCATTACACTCGATGTTCAAGTTTTTGAAACCGATCAACCAGGTAGTGATACTGGCTCTCATAAAATGGCACTTAAGGGCGCAAAAAACGCCAATAACGAGCCCTGAAGGGGCGATATTAATAGAGCGAGTGTAACTACCTGGTTAATAGGGGCAACACAACCCAACGCCAAAAACTTGAACCTCGAGTTACATAGGCATTTTACCATTGTCTTGAGTACCACCACCCCCAGTACTCATATCATCAGGGTCAGATTTCCCGCCAGTCATGCCTTCTTCGCCATCCTCCCCTTCAACAATGTGAGCAATCAAGTAACGATCACATTCAGATACCTGTGATGCGGCAATGGGATCAGTATTACCCACCGGAATAGCAGCAGCCTGAAAGAAAAGTTCTTGATCTCCAAGCCCAAGCTGTTGTAATTTAGCCTTTGACAGATTGACGCTGATAATGGTTGACGTAAAATTAGGCGATATAGCCTTGCCGATTTTAGTGTCCAGTGCTTCTAAAGGCAGACTCGGTTTAATCTGCACACCTGCGAGAATTTCCATTCCTGTTTCAAGATCCACACAGATTTATCCAGCATGCACCGCGGGCGGTTTATTCCCGTTACCCGGTTTTGGCCTCGTCGGCTTTTTTCGAGCATCCCTCGCCCCATCCCTCATATCTTCGCCATACTCATAATCTTTATAATTGCCCATGCCCGGGAACAAATCGCCCTCATCATCAGGCGCAAGCTGAGTGCCATAAACCACATAGACATTCACTGGCTTGTCATTTCTGATATAGCTGACAACAAAGTCTATCCGAGCACCGGTTTCTGGGATTTCACCGACAAAGAGAACACCAGCATTATCGTAGGAGTCGTATTGAACTTGAAACTGGCTTCCAGTCGCTTCCACGTCCTGATCATTGAGGGGCGGAATGAAGGCATCAATTGGTTGAACGAATTGGTTCAACGTCAATTGGGGGGCTGGCTCAGCGGGAGGCCCTTCGTCTCCTTTACCACCATTAGCAGATGCCAAGCCCGGTGTCAGGGCGATTTTACTGGCGGAAGCCAACAGCAGTGTTTTAGCAGGACTGAGTTTTTTGGTTTTCATAACATTTTCCTTAAAGTTAATCTATCTTATTTTTAAGTATAGCCGCGATTTCAGCAAAAGCCAGAAAATCGATAATTTTTTTTACGGATACTATCCCTAAGAAGGGATAGCATCCGTTAATTTTAAGTATAGCCGCGATTTCAGCAAAAGCCAGAAAATCGATAATATTTACTTTGTTTCAATAACTTACTTTGTTAATCAAGCCTGTCGCCTAGGCCCGCAAAAAATTTGTTAAAACGGATACTATCCCTAAGAAGGGATAGCATCCGTTAAATTGTGTTTTGGTTTGTGCGGGCTCAAAGCCAACCGATTTGTGTCAGTTACTCTATAATATATTTTAAAAAAATGACAGAAAAAATGAATGAATTGAGTACCACATATTAATAAAACTAAATAACTATAATAAAAACTTCATCAACAGCAATCGAGTTGTCCGAAAATAAGAAAATAAGGGTTTTGTTAGCGGAAGGTAGATACACTGGCTTTCTTATTTATTGACGGACAAGTCTAATAATAAATTTATTTGTAACTACTCAGCACCAAAGGTGCGAATTATTATAGCCTGGGGCAACGCCCCAGGTGCTGAAGGGCGCACAGTATGGTTTAGCGGGCAACGCCCCAGGTGCTGAAGGGCGCAAGTTCCTAGGGCGCTGCCCTAGGCTTTAATAAAGCGCCCTTTCAGGGCTGAGTAGTTACATTTATTTAATTTAAGGTAACAAAATAATGGTAGTGAAGCCAGTCGTTTTACTCGGTGCAGCGGTTCATACGCGAAATAACAAACCCGGTCAAGATTATGATTGGTTTATCAAAGTCGGTGATATGCAACTCTTTGAGAACATGGATAAAATTTACCGTGTTGCGTTACGCGATATCGGTGGCGAAGTGCCGAGATTAGCCGTGCTTATTGATGGGCAGCGTGTCGGTTTTCTGATGGGGGAACTGCCGAGCCCACGCATGGATCATAGCAATCGAGTGATATACGATACACTTTATTTAGAATTTGATACCCAATATCAGCGGAGCGTCTTACATGCGGCTGCTGTTTTGTTACTTTGTTCAAAAAATACCTATAAGCCTCATGAACAACATTTTACTGACTATGCTGAAATGTTATTCCAAACGGCACCGGGGACACATTTGCCCCCTATCAAATTACCAGTAGTACACAAGCAACCCAATTTCAATTTGGAGCCTATTAACACCAAAAAATTGGCTTTGTTTTCCAATCCGGAAAATCGAAACCGTTGTGCGCGTTATCTGATAAACTTTGATTATAAAAATAATAACACTAATAACACTTTTTCTTTTGTTTCAACAGGTAGAGTCAGCCTTGAAAAATGTCAACAGATTGCTGATCTGAATGACGAATGCGTGTTGCTCACACTCTCTTCTGAAGTGCAATCCGAACAGAATCTAAAAAAAGGCCAACTTTCTCGGTTCAAACGAATTCTCAAATTGACTTAGGATCGGCTAAAAAATAACTAACTTCCGCCAACAGCTTTTCACGCCAAATTTGTTGCGCGCAACAAATTTGGCGTGAAAGCAGTTGTCTATACGCTTCCGTACCCTAAAGGGTACTTCATCCGAATCGGGGGAAGTTAATTTTTCTTCGATCCTTAGGGACTTTCAAAAAAAATCTGATTGTCATGGCTTTTGGAGAGAGCATTGGTAATAGGTAATGGGCAGAAGGGTAATAGGTGGGATGATGAAAATTGTGTTCGTGGCTAAAGTTTTTGCGCGATTAACCAGGTAGTTACACTGGCTATATTAACGTCGCACTAAAGGGGCTTTAGCACCGAAGGTGCGTATTATTATAACGTCGCACCTTCGGTGCGTATTATTATAGCCAGTGTAACTACCTGGTTGATAGGTTTCAAAATCTTGAACCGTCCAAACTAAAGTTTGGACTCCTGAGCCAAGTTATTATTACCCGTCAAAACCAAGTTGACAGGGTACTAGCGAGAAGGTGGGCAATAAAAGGACTTTGCCCACCCTACAAAAAATTCATAATACCTGAAAATTTATGGTTCAGTACTTATACACAAGTTGTGATAGTAAAGAAAAAATGGCGATGGGATCGTCCGGCGGGTGCATTGTTCGGTGGTAACCCTTTTAAAAAGCTTTATTACTAATTGCCAATTAATCTTTTATCAATGACTTTTCAGAGGGAGTTATGTGATAAAATAATTTCGCAATGAGTGCTTGAACGAAAAACCACTTTTATGTTTCGGGAAATCGTCCAGAATGAACGAAACAACTTTTCGTTCAGGCACTAATTAACTTGACATGGCATCGATCCCAAGTTTCTTTTCAAACCTTGGTTTCTGATGTAACATTGTTGAATTAATCACATTTCTTGGCACTGGGATCATTGAATAGGATTGATTCAAATCAAGAAATTACATAGGGGCAATCCCTTGTGGTTGCCCTCGCGCAAGCCCTTGAATTTTTAATTTCCCACTCAACGATCCCAGTGCCAATTTTTTTATACTGATATTTAATCATTCTATAGATGTTCAGATAAATAGTTTCACGACTTGTGAAGAAAACTGAAAACTGAAAACTTATATTATGATTAATGGAGAAATATCGCCTAATGAAAACCCCAAAACAAGTCACGACAACTTTGCTGGCAACGAGTTTGGTGGCTGTGACAATCGCCGGTTGTGACGACGACGATGATGTGAGTCAATGTGACTCGACGCTGTGCAACCCGGTTCACTCTTATTCTTTAAAGAGGGTGTTTGAAGTTGAAGGCCGTCAAGGCGTTGCTACTGACGGGACATTTTATTACATCAGCGGCAGCAAAGTGCTGTATAAACATGATAAGGATGGCAATTTGCTGCTGAAAAATGAGACTCCCTTTGCCAGTTTTGCCAAGCCGGCTAATCACATCGGTGATATTGATGTGTATGGCGGTGAACTCTTTGCGGGCTGTGAAACTTTTGCCGATGGGCGCGGCACCGATATTCAAATCGCCATTTACGATGCCAATACCCTAGAATACAAACGCTCAATGGACTGGGATCCAGATTCTGGGCAAGTGGAAGTGTCTGGCTTGACGGTGGATACCGATCAAAAAACGGTTTGGATGACTGACTGGGTTAATGGCAGTTATATCTACAAGTATGACTTGGCAACTGACAAGTATGTTAGCAAGCTGCATTTGCAGCCAGTGCCTCAATACCAGCAAGGCATTTTCTATTGGGACGGCTATCTCTATATCACCGCAGATGATGGTGATGCGGAAGTTGATGAGCATGATCATCTTTATCGTGTCAAAGTCGATTCCACAGCCACCGCCGCGCAGGTGGCACTTGAGAAGACTTTTACCGAGTTTCAACGCACTGGCGAAATCGAAGGATTAACGGTTGATCCGACAACTGGCGAATTTCTGGTTCATTTTAACCGAGGAACGCGGGTGATTCTTGGAACGCCACAAGGCTTCTATCCCGGTTATGATCGTGAAATTCACGAAGTTTATGTTTACGAGATGTCAAAGAATTAGTAATTTTACGGATACTATCCCAAAAATGGATAGCATCCGTTTGAATAATTTGAACAATTTTACGGATACTATCCCGAAAAGGGATAGCATCCGTTTGACGAATTTTACGGATACTATCCCGAAAAGGGATAGCATCCGTTTGAACACCAAATGGAGAAAAAGGTGAAATATTACAGTATTGATTTTGGCAATTCCAATACTAACATCGCCGTTTTTGAGCCGAATAGTCATTTGGAAGAAAGACAGCCTTTACAGCCTGAATTGTTAGCGAATGATGATATTGGTTTCCATTATTATCCGGGCGCTCGAAAAATTCTTGTGCCCTCGTGCATTGTGCCGGATACGCCTGTCATCGGTGCAAAAGCCAAAAATAATTCAAATGGTGTTTTTAATTTAAAAAACCAATTGAAAAATCATCCTGACGAAAAAGTGATTGAATTGTGCGGGCAATATTTTCGCGCGCTTTTTTCGCGTTTTTCAATCCAGTTTTCCGAAAATGATAAGGTGGTTTTTACCCGGCCTTCTTTTGGCGATAACAATGAAGTTGATAAACAGAAATATATAGACCATTTTAGGGCAGCCCTTGAAAAAGCGATAACGGATTTTTCCGATTTGGATCAGAAAGGGGTTTTCCATTTTTGTGATGAAGCACTGGCTGCCGCGGTGGGATACCGAGTTTTTCAGAGTGAAAAAGGCTACCAAAAAGATGTGTTATGCTTGGATATCGGCAGCTTTTCAGCCGATGTGACTTATTTTCAGACAACGGATTTTTATAGTATTCAGGCAAACGAACCGCTGACGGTACAGCACAATAACAGACTGCTCGCCGGCAGCAAGATCAATGAATGGATGAGCGCGTATGCTGAACAACAAGGCGTAAAATCCGCGTTGGGTGATTGTGAAACCTTGAAAATTTCATTAACCACTGAAGGACATTTATTTGAGGCGGATAAGGATTTATCCAAAATCATCAATCAAGAAGTTTTAAATGAGATTCTGAACAACCATCAATTTTATGAGCAATTAGCACAACTGTGTGCGTCGGTTTTACCTCAATTCAACCCTGATGAAAATTATCTCAATAGCCTTTATTTTCTGTTTACCGGTGGCAGTTCCCAACTGCCTTATTTTGCCGAGTCATTATTTAGAAAACTCTGGCAGACGCTATTTGACACGGAGATAAACAAGATACCGGTTTCTTTAAGTCGAAAATTAAGACATGCCAGTTATAAACCCTTTGAAGCCTGTGTGACTGGTGCTATCTGGTGGCTTTGGTTAAAATGTGAAGACCAACGCTTTATCCCCACCTCAGATATGGATTATGCCATCAGACTGTTTGAAAGACAGCCCTCTAAACAATTACAGGAAAAGCTGCTGATATTTTTACGACGTGGGGAAGATATCACCCATGGTATTAACAGAAAATACCAACTGTTCCCTGCCCATCCACAACACCAAGATCATTATCGTATTGAAATCGTCAGATTGGATGAGGGTACAAATAAACAATATGTGGGTTTTATCAAAGGTGCGTTAAATGAAAAGGGGGAAATCCGCTTGAATTTATCCATTGATAAAGGGGGGGAATTAACCGCCCAAGTTGAAAATATTGCAACTGAATTATTTTATATATAAGGTAACTACCCAAATAATAATATACCAGGGACCCCAGGTTTCACCTAGGGCTATTCACATCCAACAACTGAAGGGTATCTATCGCCATTTTTTCCCTAGGTTTCACCTAGGGCTATTCACATTCAACAACTGAAGGGTATCTATCGCCATTTTTTCCCTAGGTTTCACCTAGTACCTTGTCAACTTGGTTTTGACGGGTAAAATACTTGGCTCAGGAGTCCAAACTTTAGTTTGGAAGGTCCAAGATAAATCTTGGACTCCTGCTACCCGTCAATAAAACATTGACAGAGTACTAGGGCATGGTGAGAAATCCGATTTTGGGGAAGGAAAAAATCTTGTATTTCATGCAATCAGTTCCAGGGGCGTTGCCCCTGGCTATATTAATTTCGCACCGAAGGGGCTTTAAAACCTTTAAAATTTATATTAATATTTTTGACCTATTTTTGTATTTCATGCAATCAGTAAACACTATAATATCTGTTAAAAGTGCTGAGGACATCGCTGTCAATCAGAAATGGCGACAGATACTATCCCTTTGGGTACGAAACCGTAAAGCGTTTGGCAAACGCTTTACGGTTTTTGTCTATCAAACCCAAGCATTATCGATGTCAACCCATTGTTCATTGCTATTGGAAAAATGTTTAAATTAAAAAGAACTTTTTCTGTTATCATGATTCATTACCCATTCTATCCATTAGACATTATACCGATTTAATGTGAGCTCAATCAAAACCCTAGGTTTCACCTTTTCAGCCTATTCACGTTCAACCCCGAAAGGGTTGATATGTGAAAAATACCCTTAATAAAGCATTGAAAATAGGAACAACCCCGTAGGGGTTGAATTTGAATTCGAGGCTAAAGTTTTTCTCCGAAAAACTTTAGCCTCGAATAGGCTTTCAGCCAAAAGTTTTTCTCAGAAAAACTTTTGGCTGAAAAGGTGAAACCTAGGGTAAGCTTGAGATTAAATCGATATAATGTCTATTAAACGTGTAAATGAAGGACTCATCAGTAAGAAAACATTGACCATGAAAGAAGTCATTAATATCCACCATTATTATAACAATGATGATGAACCGTCCAACACTGAACAACCACTCAACAGCGAGGCGGATAATCGTATTGAGGGTTTGTTTCAGGAAATCAGTGCCTATCAAATCAACGACGAGTTGGTTCAGAGGCTGTATTCTCAATTACAGAATGACGATGGTCAATTAACTGCTCAGAAAATGGGCGATTTAAAAGTTCGCTATAGCCATTTTTTTGATAAAATTTTTGTGCACATAGGGACATTACCCCCTGCTGAGTTAACGGCTCAATTTGACCAAAATCTGTTTTTAATCGAAAAATTGGGTGTCAAAGATGATCGGGCCGTTTTAGCCCTGTTCCATCAAATCACCGGGTTAGAGGACTCTTCTGAAAATCGCGCATTCTTGGATGAGATCAAGGATGAAACCAAAGAGGATGAGATTTATAGCATCCTAGCAGATTATCGCGCCAATTGTGAGGCAAAAAAGGTCAATCCAGAACGGCATTTCAAGCGAAAAGCAATGCCAGTGCTTATCAAGTTGGTTCAGGACACACGCGCGTTGGCTACTATTGGTTATCGCTGCATCGAGCAATATGAAGACGATGTGGTGATTAGGAAAGCGGCTATAACTGTGTTGGAAGAATATGGTTGTACACTCTCTACCGAGTTTAGGGCCGAAAACCCGTCAATCATCCATAGCCTGTTGAAAAGGACTTTGGCAGATAGTAATGCCGCTATACGTGCGTTAGGCATTGGTGCGATGAATGCCATCTCTCAACATGTCGGCCATGAAGTCATGAACATGCTGAGAAAACAACAGATGACCAGAGAAGAGGAACGCATCCGTTTACAACTGTTAGATGATTTGGAAAACAACACGCTGCCGGTTGTTCTGAAAATCGCGGTGGACGCATTTTGCAGCTGTCTGTTTGATGCCGCTGATAAAAATCGCGATAACGCGATAGAAAAACTGTTTTCACTCACCAATTGGGAACTCATTATCAAATATTTGCCAGAAGCGGATATTGATAACTTATTCCTTAACCTGTTAAAATTTTTTAAGCTGAAAAATAATCAAGCGGTGAAAAAGCTGTTTTGGAGCAAGATACAAGCGGAGGAATTTAGTTTCGTTAAATTATGCCGACAGGATATCAAGGCAGAATTTTGCCAGCGGTATAAGCATGAACTCAAACCGCAAGGTAAGAGTCTGCTTGATTTAGACGAAATCATCTCGGTCCTTCAAAGAAATGCCAAGCGTCTTATAGAAGCGCTGCAACAGGAAATACGAAGCGAAAACGGCTATTACAGCGAGGCTATTGAGGCTGTTAACGCAATCACGAAAATTGCTGGCAGGGAGGACAGTTCCGTCAGAAAATTTCTGATTGACATTGTTAAGCATTTTGAATTTCAGGGGCAAACGTTTGGTTTCGTTCCAAAAGACTTACCGTGCAAAGGACGTGAAAAATGTCCACTACACTTAAGAAGTATGGCTGGTGAGAAACAAGCCGGCGATAAGACGGACGACATACCTTTGAATTCCTTTTACTATCGTTATAGGAAGAACAATCACTACTACTACAAAACGCTTTATCCAGAGTGTGAAAATGTCGTTTTAAATATGGTTTTAGATGAGGTTGTCTATGCTCAACGATGCCCTATAGGGAATCTCGCTCAGCGTGGGCAATTCAAGAAACTAAAGATGAGCGCTGAATTTCTGATTGATGCTGATCGTTTTTTGAAGTCAGTTAATAATAAACCGGCCTTAAGTGCAACTGTGATAAAAAGTATCCGCAGTGACTTAAAAAAGACTATCAATCAGACAATAACCCATTCGGATTGGAACCGTTATCTTGATTTTGACGACGATATCGTTAGAACTGTCTTTCGCTCTGTCTACCTGAAACAACCGACTGATGAAGACATAGACAGACTATTGCTCCAGCTCGTGCCGGAGAGAGAATTAATCACAGCACTCTTTGACACCATGAAACTTCTCTCTGTCGGGGATGTGGCAACACAGGCATTTCTGTTTGAACTCTTGGGAACCGACAAGCGTGATTTTCACTGGCATGAAAACACCCGGATTAAAATAATTGACACTATCGCGGCAATAACGCGAGGTGAACCTTTGCCCAAATATAAAAACCAGCAGGCTATCTATGTTTTATCTCTGATACAAGCCCGCCCTGATGAAACAAAGAGGGTAAAGGAAGCGGTGATAAAAGCGCGGGAAAAAATCAATAACCGTCATGAAGAAACCGGTGGCGAGATGATGCTGGCACCCGAACAACCGGCTGGCGTTGTTTTACGGTCTGAATCGCCACAACACCAAGCACAACCAATCCCAGAAATACAACGAATTTCAGAAATCAACGAATTAAAGGCAAAGATGCTTAGTGTACATCCCGAAACGTATTCCAATGCCTGAATCCGAATTCATAAAGGTGATGGAGTCCAAACTTTAGTTTGGGCAGGCGAGCCAAACTAAAGTTTGGACTCCTAAAATATCACTCTCGTTTTTAGTTATTTTACGGATGCTATCCCGCTCGATGGGATAGTATCCGTTTCTCGTTTAGAAAAAATGACAATCCATTTATCGCTTCGATAGCGATATATCATCATTGCAGCTAACGTTACCATGTAGGCAAAAGCGCCAAGCCAAGCACCTACCAAACCCGGTTCTACGAGTCGTGATAATAAGGCAGCGGCTGGAAACATGACTCCCACCGCACAACCCAGCAGTAACAGGGTTGGCACTAATGTATCTCCAGCACCGCCCAATGCTGAGCGTAGAATCATGCCCATACCATCAAATATTTGGAATAACGCCATGACTTTGAACACAAGTCCGGCTTGATAGATCACCGCTTCGTCCGCGCTGAACCAACCGGCAATGGATTCGCCAAAAAACCAGAATGGTATGCCCAATATACCCATGTATGTTAACCCCATTTTTAAGGTACGGGCGATCGCGACTCGTGCCAAGTCCAAGCGCCCGGCACCCAAAAATCGAGCCATATAGCTTGCCGCAACAGTGCCCACTGCCGCGCCCGGCAAAAACAGCAAATGAATGACCTGTATACCAATGTTGTTGGCAGCGAGAGCCACTTCTCCGAGCCGTCCCACAATTAAAAACAACCCCACCCATGTCAATACTTCAATGCAATCACCAATGCCTTTAGGCAAACCAATGCGTAAGATATTTTTGAGCAAGCCGATATCCAGTGGCGTGAAGATGCGTAACTTGAAATCGGTACGTGTGGTGCTCACAAAAGAAATGATGATGATCGTTAGGGCACCTAATGCTTGAGCCAACACGGTTGCCAAGGCACTGCCAGCCACACCCAGCGCGGGCATGCCGAGTTTGCCAAAAATCAATCCGTAATCCAACACGACATTCATGAATAAGATACCTATTGCTACCAACATCGGCAATCGTGAATTGCCTAATGATTGATAAAAGCTGCTGTATACCATCAACAACAGGGAGAAAACGACATCCCACATCCGTATTTTCAGGTAAATCCAAGCGTAGCCATCCACGACAGCATCAAGCCTTGCTATCGCTGAAAATAGCGGCCAGCTTTGGATAAATAAACCGAGCAGTGGTAACCCCAACAAGGCTAACCACTGATAATGGGCTAAAATGACACCGATGTTGTGATATTCTTTGGCACCGAATGCTCTGGCAATAAAGGCAATCGAATTGTGTAATACACCTGCCAGTAACACCAGCCCAATGAAGTACACACTGGCTGCTAAAGGCACGGCGGCCAGTTGGGCAGTGCCAAGTTGCCCAATAAAAAAGGTATCGATTAATGTGTTGAGTGCCGTTGTTATTAACCCAAGTATAAGAGGGATGGCAAAACGTAGAATGTTTCCGTAACTGGGCGGACTGATTGTTGTCATTTTTTGGTGAACTTTTATAGAATGAACATTCATTAAGCTTGTATTAACAGGAGTACCAGGCTAACCTAACAACTACAGGGATTGTATATAAGAAAGGATTTAATCGATACCGATTTCATGCGAATATTGTACGAAGAAACTGCAATTATTAACAGGAGTACCAATCGAACCTAACAACTACAGGGATTGTATATAAGAAAGGATTTAATCGATACCGATTTCATGCGAACCTGGTACGAAGAAACGGCAATATGATATTAACAGGAGTACCAATCGAACCTAACAACTACAGGGATTGTATATAAGAAAGGATTTAATCGATACGGATTTCATGCGAACCTGGTACGAAGAAACGGCAATATGATATTAACAGTAGTACAAGGCGAACCTTGTACAAAATCTGGCGTTATTTTTATATTAACAGGAGTACAAGGCGAACCTTGTACAAAATCTGGCGTTATTTTTATATTAACAGGAGTACAAGGCGAACCTTGTACAAAATCTGGCGTTATTTTCATAATTTTAGAATGGACCGAATAAATCAAAACATGTAATGAGCAAGATGATGTTGAACATCAAAAAGGTTTAATTCTGAAAATAAATTCTAAAATCATGAAAATCCTGATTCTGACAGGTGGGAAATAAATTCCCACCTTTTGAATCACTTGCCTCATGGCGCATTTTTATTTTCCTGCTTTTCCCTAGGTGGAACCTAGGGCTATTCACATTTTCAGGCAAAAGTTTTGGCACGCAAAAGTACAGCAAAGCTAAACATTTGCCTGAAAGGCAAAAGTTTCGCTCAAAGTACTTTAGCCTGAAAATATGAATAGCCACAGATGGAACCTGTGGTAAAATATAACAACCGCCGTACACAAAATATCTGCTTCACGCAACACTTGGTAGGTAAATGTCATGCTGGCTTTACCAAGCCAATCACCGCGCGGCTTCTCGTACAAGGTTCGCCTTGTACTCCTGAACACACAGCCTTCTCGTACAAGGTTCGCATATTATATTGCTGTTTTAATTGCGTTTGGAACGAAGAAAAATTCACTTCCCCCTTGACTGGGTTTAGTGCCCTTTAGGGTTTAGTACTTCGTACCCCCGCTTTTACACAACTGCTTTAGCTATTGGCGGAAGTTATTTATTTGCTGATCCTTTGCTCAAATCCCAATTCACGCAACCATTCAGTGCGGGCACGTTCCATAAATTTTTTAACTTCACGGATAGCATCCCATCGAGCGGGATACTATCCGTTATGGCTTTAGACCAAACCACCGGCATCGGTATCTTCATAGTAAACGCGAATCGGCCAAACAAATTCATTCATGATCAAACCGTTGTCATTTTCCATTATCAAACAAATCCGTTGCACCTTTCGGCGTGATGCCAAAATGTTGCCACGCGATACGTGTTACCACACGCCCTCTTGGTGTCCGCATCAAAAAGCCCTGTTGTAGCAAAAACGGTTCGATGACATCTTCTATTGTGCCACGTTCCTCACCAACGACAGCCGCTAAATTTTCTACCCCAACGGGGCCGCCGTCAAATTTCTCCATGATAGCCAGCAATAATTTTCGGTCCATCACATCCAAACCATAAGTATCAACATTCAGTAAATCCAAGGCTTTTTGTGCGACTTCTTGATTAATTTGTCCATTAGCACGGACTTGGGCATAATCACGCACTCGTCGTAGCAAACGGTTAGCAATCCGTGGTGTTCCCCGCGAGCGGCGCGCCAATTCCATTGCCCCGTCAGTATCAATTGGCATATTCAAAATACCAGCCGAGCGAGTAATAATAGTCGCTAAATCTTGACTATCATAAAACTCTAATCGCTGCGTAATGCCAAAACGATCCCGCAAAGGCGAAGTCAGCAAACCAGCACGGGTAGTCGCCCCTACCAGCGTAAAGGGCGGTAAATCCAATTTGATGGACCGAGCCGCAGGGCCTTCCCCTATCATAATATCTAGCTGAAAATCCTCCATCGCCGGATACAGAATTTCCTCAACAACCGGGCTTAAGCGATGAATTTCATCAATAAATAGGACATCACGCGCTTCTAAATTGGTTAACAATGCGGCTAAATCACCGCGACGCTCCAAAACCGGCCCCGACGTTTGGCGGAGGTTGACTTCCATTTCGTTGGCTATGATGTGAGATAAAGTCGTCTTACCGAGGCCTGGCGGCCCAAAAATCAACACATGATCAAGTGCCTCCCCCCGCAATTTTGCAGCCGGGATAAAAATTTCCATTTGCTCACGGACCTGCGGTTGCCCGGTATAATCGGCCAAGCGTCGCGGCCGAATGGCTTTATCAATGGCGCGATCTTCAGCACTCCCGACGGGGCTAATTAAACGATCAGTTTCAATGGTCACAGTAATGGTGGTTGGCTTTTAATTTGTGTAGGAGTACAAACTTTAGTTTGTACGGCCCAAGCTAAAGCTTGGACTCCGCCAAAAATATGAAATATGAGCTTACTGGCTCTGGTGGATTGTACCCTTTATTTCCAAGCGGTTTTTTTTACCATCTCCTACCACAACAACCCTGATTAACCAAGGTCTGGCACGCACTCACGTCCCCATTGACGCACCGCCTCGTCATTTTCCGCTCCGTGCCCGCAAACAGAGCGCACGCGCCTGCCTTTTGGCCGGTTTTAACGAAAAGTCCGGTCACGTTCTGTTGTACCAAGTGCTTTCTGTTCTGTTTTGTTCTCATTTGTTTCCTCCGTTTTGGGGCCTTTTTCTTGCCCGATTGCTAGTAATCAATTGAACGTCTGTGTTGTGCGGTTTGTTCCCCGCCTTTTTATTTTATATATGATAATTATCTGTTTGAGTAAATACAAGCGAAACGTTGCTTTTCTTCAAGGTTTTCTTTGCCAAGCGTCGCGGATGAATGGCTTTATCAATGGCGCGGTATTCAGCAAACCTGATGGGGCTAGTTAAAATCACCAGTTTCAATCAGTCACAGCAACGGTCGTTGGCTTTTAATTACTAATTGTCATTGTGAATTATGAATGACAATTTGCTGGCCTTATGACTAATGCAGGCTGACTCCAATCTCCAGACCAGTCAATTGGGGATTGGAAATTAGGAATTATCCATTCAGAGTCAACCGTTTATTGACTATGCCCCCGAAACCCATAAAGAGCGCATTTTATTTGGGCACCGTGGCAATGAAACTGCAAAACCCGTCTGCCGCCCATGGGCGCTGTGGCAATAAAACGTTGGAGTGGGGGTGCAAACCCCGCTGTGACTAAAATTTCTGATAACCGAGTTGAAATTTTGTAGCAATTATATTAATATGCCCCGTCCCCAGTCGCATTTAGAGTCAAATGTCACGCTATCGTTTTAAAGAAAAAGCAATAAAATAAATGACTTATAAGAATTGGCTCCCAACCTTAAGCCAGACAAATACCGGGTGGATACGCATAAGTTATATCCAACCTACACTAAACCATTTATTTTAGGTGGGTAACCGGAATAACTTGTTTATACTTGATGTTCAAGTTTTTGATGTTATTTGGCTTAAAGCAATTTTTGAGTGTTTAGATGTGCAAATCATTGGTTTTTAGGCACTAAAATAATATTTATTTTGAAATCAACGGCTTACAAAAAACTTGATCATCGAGTTATACTTTGATTTTGCAAATCTTGGGCCGAAATTGATGACAAGCAACACTTGTTACGTGCTAAAAAGCGAATATACCCGGCCATTTTCAAAATAGAACCCGTCAGGGGGAAGGAGTAAAGTATGACAATTTGCGTCTCATGTGGTAGTACCAACCTTGAGTTTGCAGGTAAATACCTGCACTACGGAGAAAAATTTAGAGAATTTTTTCCCGACCTTGCCATCTTGAGTTGTAAGCAGTGTAGCTTGCTACAGGTTGACCATTCGAGTGTTGATGAGCAGAAACTGACGGATTATTACCGACACTTTTACAGAAAGGAAATAGACTTTGTCACTCTCTCGAAATCTCATCATGCGCTTTGGAATGAACGAGGTCGCGCGCTTGCTCGTCTTGCAGCACAACACATAAAACCCGTGAAAGTGAGCAAGATATTTGAGGTTGGAGCAGGTTACGGATACAACCTTATGGCGTTTCAAAAACAGTTTGAAAATGCTCAGTTATTCACGGACGAATTAGCAAGCAATTTGCCACCGCAATCTGTGACGCAAGCAAACCTTGAAGACGGGCCTTATGACATTATAATAATGTCACACGTACTTGAACATTTGATGTATCCAAAGGAGTTTGTCTTGCGAGTGGCTAGAAATCTGCGGCAAGGTGGTTTATTAGTCATAGAGGTGCCTAACGAAGGGAATGGACAATTCGTGTACCAAGAGAAAAATGGTATACCGTTTCATACCGGGCATTTGACATTTTTCAGTGAAAAAGTGCTTCGTTTATTCTTTCACAATAATTTTAAGGAACTATGCATTAAACAGTTCGGTACCGCAGGCCCAACTATAGCGACAATGGCGAAAGTCAAGATGTTAAAGCGTATATCTCGTCGCTTATTAGGAATCTTTCCACCACTATTGCGTGGTGCAGAGCGATTATTTGAGTCAGTAATCGAACGTAAAATTGTCGCGGCACTCAATTTTTCAAATGATACTAACACGTTCAACAAAATATACTTGCGTATCGTGCTTACTCGGGAAGATGAAAGTTAAAATTGTTTGCCACTTTGAAATGATTTTGACCAAGAGTGTGTTTTAAAAGTCCCAAAATGGGACACAATGACTGATTGGTACGTTTTCATCTGCTTCTGCTTTGATGCGGATGTTTTGGAGATGAAATCGCATCAAAGCTAACGGAGACTGGATTTACGAACCAGAAACTGATTGAGTTGAGACGCATCTCGCACTAATCACTGCCAAAAAGCCAACCACTTAATCTACTGCTCTTAAAAATGTTGGATGAGTCAAGCCTTTAGGCGGTTTTCCCGCTAAAGTTTCGACTCATCCCTTGTTCTTGAAGTCTATGCTGCCGGTTTCCGCGCCATAAAAACCTTTGGAATTTTTATGGACATCTATAATTTCGCATATAAATCATGTTCATCCGCTCCCATCATCGTTACTTCAACAAAGTCCCCCGGCTCTAAATCTAATTCATCTTCGGTTTCAATCACAACCACGCCATCTATCTCCGGTGCTTCGGCCGCACTTCTGGCATAAACAACTTCGGGCGTAACTTCGTCTACCAGTACCGTTTCTATTTGTCCCACTCGTTCTTGAAGTTTTTCGGCACTGATGGCACTTTGCGTTGCCATAAAATGCGCTAAACGTTCAGCCTTGATTTCCTCTGGCACCGCCCCAGACAACGCATTAGCCGCGGCACCTTCTACCGGAGAGTAAGCAAACGCGCCGACGCGATCCAAGCGCGCCTGTTGGATAAAATCCAATAACAGGTCAAAATCTTGCGCCGTTTCACCGGGGAAACCAACAATAAAGGTACTACGCAAAGTAATATCGGGACAAAGTGTTCGCCAGTGGGCAATACGGCGTAACATATTTTCACTATCAGCGGGGCGGCGCATTGCGTTGAGAATTGACTGGCTCCCATGTTGCAACGGCACATCCAGATAGGGTAGCACTAAACCTTCGGCCATCAATTCAACCAATTGATCAACGTGTGGATAAGGATAAACATAATGCAGCCGTACCCACGCGCCCAAATTTCCCAGACTGCGAGCCAGTTCAACAATGCGCGTTTTGAGCGGACGGCCTTGCCAAAAACCGAGGCTATATTGCGTATCGACTCCGTAAGCGGCCGTGTCCTGAGAAACGATTAACAATTCTCGCACACCCGCTTCCACTAAACGCTCAGCCTCGTCTAATACTTCACCCACCGGGCGACTGACTAAGCGTCCTCGCAAAGTGGGGATAATACAAAAACGACATTTCTGGTTACACCCTTCGGCAATTTTAAGATAAGCATAATGACGTGGGGTGAGTTTGATGCCACCAGGAGGCACTAAATCAAAGTAAGGATCATGTTGCGGTGGCAGTTCGGCATGAATCGCGGCCATCACTTCGTCCAACGCATTTGGGCCGGTGACCGCTAATACTGCGGGATAAGTTTTTTGAATCACATCGCCACGCGCCCCCAAGCAGCCAGTCACAATGACTTTACCATTTTCTGTTAAGGCCTCGCCAATGGCATCCAGGGATTCTGCCACGGCGTCATCAATAAAACCACAGGTATTTACCACCACGAGGTGAGCGTCTTCATAATGAGGTGTTATAAAATAACCCTCAGCACGTAGCTGGGTGAGAATACGCTCCGAATCCACCGTGGCTTTAGGGCAACCAAGAGAAATGAAACCTATTTTGGGCATGGTATGAGTCATAACAATAACAACTACAAGGATTGTATATAATAAAGGATTTTTGGGTGGGTATTATTGATCGGGTATGCATCTGTTGCCGCGATAGTTGGTAGCTGGGGTGGTGCCCCAATGGGTAGTGCTGGCCTTTGTACGAAAAAATCAGGAGTACAAGGCGCACCTTGTACCATTCAACGTGAGAACGATAAAACTCTATTTGGACTTGAGCGGTAAAAATCTCGCTCTGACTTTTTTTTCGTCAATGATAACGATTGCGCCCTGTTCAAGTACGGTTTCAAATTGCTTTAATGTTTCAAGCACAAGCTATTGCAAATGATGCGGTGTCATGTTTTGGGTACGCACTTGTCGTACGCTGGGTGATGTCGCTTGAGTCAATGCCAGCAACGTGCCAAAATCAAGATCGTGGGTAAAAACCACGTAACCATGTTCTTTAGCCCATTGCATGATTTCGCTATCAGGTGCATTCGATGCACCGACAGTTTGCCAATGAAATGCCAATATGCCATCTTTTGCTAATACCTCACACCAATCAGGTGAGAGATTCATGTCAATGATAATATTCATGCCGCTGCTAAGGAAACTTCAAATTCGGTTGTACGCCATGCGGCATAAGCCAATGCTTCGTGAATATCTTCAGGTTCTAAATAAGGATACAGCTTGATAATCTCATCATTTGAATAACCTGATGCCACCAACCCAACCACCATGCTTGCTGTGACACGCATACCACGAATACAAGCTTTGCCGCCCATCACCGCCGGGTTTAATGTAATACGAGAAAGATTTTCCATCGTTTTTTCCTTTCTGGTTC
Organism: Candidatus Parabeggiatoa sp. nov. 1; assembly: GCA_003646175.1. Classification (GTDB taxonomy): domain Bacteria; phylum Pseudomonadota; class Gammaproteobacteria; order Beggiatoales; family Beggiatoaceae; genus Parabeggiatoa. The sequence goes on along the minus strand of QNER01000014.1, from coordinate 664 downwards.
TCACGCACCTAAGCGTAATCTACTTAGCACCTATCAGTTCAGTTGAGTACAACGAATTGACGAAATAAGCGAATTATGAAACCGGCTATATCGAAGCGCCAGCGTTGATTCCAGCATCCCCCCTTAACACCTATCCGTTTGTAAAAAAGGCTATTTTTCAACACAGAGAACGCAGAGTACCACAGAGCACCACAGAGTATAAGTCTAGGATTTTTATCTATTATTATACAAAACACTGTGTCACGTTGTGTTTTTCTTGCCATCGAATTTGAAAACGGATAGGTGATAAGAGCATCCCCAATTCGTTTTTTTCGCAAATTCGTTGTACTTACTTATTCTTCTCATGCGCACCTTGTACCCAAGTCTTCGTGCAAGGTTCGCCTGAAACGACTAAGCAACTTTAGTCTCAGCCTCTTTAGTTCCAAAAGCCCCTTTCAGTGAAGACAAAATTTCTCGACGGATGTCTTTAAAGCGGGGTTTCTCATCCTCTAAAAAGGGTAAAGGCCGACAAGCTTGGATGGTATGTAAACCCACACGGGCCGTCATGAAACCACTACCTAATCCTTGTGCGGCTTGGGCCGACATCACTGATAGCATAGAGCCACCCAAAATTTCTGCGACACCGCCGGCAACCATTTCGCTGACATCAGCATAAATCAAGTTT
>QNER01000013.1 GCA_003646175.1 Candidatus Parabeggiatoa sp. nov. 1 | reverse complement strand
GCATTGATAAAACAGCGGGACGTAATCAATTAGCGGTTATTTTAGAAAAATACCATAATGATTCAACCAATTTAGTAATGGTTGTTGAAGATGATGAAATGTTCCGCGAAGGTTTAAGCTTTATTCTAACAAATCAAGGCAGGCGTGTTTTCCACGCTGAAAATGGACAAGTTGCCCTTGAACACCTTGAGACTAAAAAACCTACCCTGATTTTACTGGATTTAAATATGCCAGTGATGGATGGGTTTGAATTTATTGAACACCTGCAGGCAAATAAACAATGGTGCTCAACGCCCGTCGTGGTTCTAACAGCGAGAAATCTCAGTGCCCAAGAGCAGGCGCGTTTAAATCAACATGTCGAAACCGTCTTTCAAAAAGACGCTTACAATCAAGAAGAACTTATTTTTTATATTCATAAGCTTATATCAGATGTTCAAGTCGGAGATGAAATGCACAATAGGGAAGTTCAAAAACATGAGTGGGAATAGGATATTTACCAAAAAATGGCTCTTAACTTTTTGATTTGTTCGCAGCAATATGGGGAGACAAATTTGACTGCAATTTTCATTATTGTTCTCATGTATATTTCAATTAATTTCAGGTGGAATTTACCAGAAAATTTTTCAGTACTTATCTTTGCGCGTGATATGACTGAACATAAACAAGCAGAAAACTTGGGTATTGCCCTTAATTCAACTTACCGCCTAGCGGGAGTAATGGTTCGATTATTGGAGACGGTTCTCCATATAAATGAAATTGATTGTGGGGCTTTGGTATCTCGTTGACACGCCGACTGGAGAATTAGAACTGGTTGCTCACAAAGGTTTATCGCCGGCTTTTGTGGGGTGTGTTTCCCACCACGAAGCAGATTCGCGTCAAGCTCAGTTGGTTAGTGCGGGGAAACTCCTTTACATTCATTACGATGACATACTTGCTTCAACAGCCAAACTTTGGCAAAATAAATATTTGCGTACCCGAGCCTGTATACCTGTGCAACGTAACGGGCAGGTTGCCTTGGTTAACCTCGCTTCTCATACTTTTGATGAGTTTTCTATCAACACGCGCAATACGCTTGAAGCCATTATTACCCAAATCCGCGATGTGATTGTTCGTTTCAGGGTTGAGGAACAATTAAGACAAACGACTGAACATCTGTCCGTTGTTCCTTACACCTCTGAAGCAGAAGGTGATTTTGCAGCGAAGTAAGTGTTGTAGAGCAAGGGGAACTGTATAAGGGGAAAGGGGGGAAAGGACAGTTACCAATGACCAATATCCGTTTGAAGTAAGAAGACACTGGCATAGGTATTGCATCTAAGAAACTCGACAATTTTATCCTTTCAATAACTATGCTATATATTAAGCTACGGGCACCGCACTGGCTTAGGCTTGTCTATCACCAAAAAACGGGTATAATATGTTGCGATATACATGCCACAAGTATGTTATAGCAGGGTAGCACATTTCGGATAGAACTTGAGGGAGGTGCCAAAAGTTGAGGCAAGTATACCTATATAGTATTTTCCGATAGAGTGAAATACAAAGCAATAACGTTCTATATAAACAACGCCTCAACCACGATAGGGGTTTTCAGGCAAAAGTTTCGCGGAGCGAAACTTTTGCCTGAAAATGTGAATAGCCTTAAGGAAACCTGGGGGGAAAAAATAACCTGGTTTTGGCCTTTTTTTGTATTTAACCAAATCGGAAAACACTATATCAACCGAAAAACAGGACATTATTAGCTTTGAAGGCCATCCTTGAAAAATTTGAGTGGTTGACGATGATTGTGATAACTGTTTGGTATTGATAGAACTATTAAAGCCTTTAGGTCTTACCACCTATCAGTTTTCAAATTCGATGGCCTAAAATACACAATATTATACAGTGTTTTGTATAATAAGATCTAAAACTCCTATACTGTGACGAAGTGGTACTCTGTGGTACTCTGTGTTCTCTGTGTTGAAAAATAGCCTTTTTGACAAACTGATAGGTGTTAATGCCTTTAGGTTTTAATGTCAGAGAAGTATGTAATGGCCTAGATGTGATGGGATAAGCGCGTCAATGGCAACCAGAGGTGATTTTGATGGATTTGATGATGCCGGAGATAGATGGCCTTGAAGCCACTCGTCGAATCAAGCAACTCCTTGCACTCAAAACGGTTTTCGTTATTGCTGTTTCTGCCAGTGCTTTCAAATATTACCAACAAAAAAGCTTGGAAGCCGGCTATGACGATTTTATTGCCAAACAGATTCATATAGAGACATTGTTAGATTTACAAAAGTATTTGGATTTAAAATGGGTTTATGCTCATAACGGCAGAGCAACAACTGCGCTGCAAAATGAGCCAACTGCCGTTTAGCAACAATTCTATGTAACCTCACCTTGCGCGGCGATATAGATGGTATTATTAACTGATGTTACGCAGCCTGATTCTGTTAATATTGTGATAAGTATATGATATTTAATATCTTATAGCGACAAGTCAAAAAAAATGAACGCTGATGCCTAATGTGATTTTGATGAATCCCACATCAATAGTAGCAAGTGCTCACCATTACCAGAAACTAAGTGCGTAACATCAGTTATTAAGTACCTCAAACAGCTTGAATAAACAGACGAACAATTAGCACCGTTTGCTCAACCCTTTTACCAAATAGCTGACCAATTAGCAATTAATAAAAACCATGAAATAGCTAAACACTATATGGAGTAAACAAAAAAACTGACATGAACAAAGGTACCTTACTAATTATTGATGATCTCCCTGACAATATAAAAGTTTTGCGGGCTTTTCTAAGCCATGCAGGCTTTGACGTGTTGATCGCTGGAGAGGGTGAAGAGGGACTACAAGCCACAGAACATGCACATCCTGATTTAATCTTGTTGGACATAATGATGCCAGGCATGGATGGTTTTGAAGTCTGTCAGCGTTTGAAATCTCAAGAAAACACCAAATATATTCCCATCATTTTTCTGACCGCGCTGACTGAGGTGGCCGATAAAATGAAAGGGTTTAAATTGGGTGCGGCTGATTACATTACTAAACCGTTCCAGCAAGAAGAAGTGCTTGCGAGAGTCAATGCACACATCACGCTTCGCAAACAGCAACAGCTGCTACAAAAACGCAACCTAGAACTTGATGCTTTTGCCCATACGGTAGCACATGATCTGAAAAACCCTTTGAGTGCCATTGTCAACCTGAGTGATATTTTTCTGGAAAAATATTCTGTCAACACACCCCTAGATTCTGAGGGCGTAAAAAAACTAACTACAATTTATAGAAAACTCAGCAAGACGGACAATCAATACTATTAATGCTTTACTCATGTTATCGGGAGTTTCTCGACACAGCAATATGATACTCAAACCTTTGAACATGTCCCAAATCATTGATCAGGTTATGCTGCAACAACTTGCTTTTATGGTAGAACAATATCAAGGTCAGATCGAGTTGCCCGATAGTTGGCCTATCGCACTGGGCTATGCCCCTTGGGTTGAATAAATTTGGGCAAATTATTTGAGTAATGGCTTAAAATACGGGGGACAACCACCTATTATGGCACTTGGAGCCAACACGCTTGACTCTGGAATGATACGCTTTTGGGTGCGCGACAATGGTATGGGTCTGTCTTCTGACGCAATTGCTCAGTTATTTACCCCGTTTACTCGTCTCCACCACAAACGGGTAGAAGGACATGGACTGGGCTTGTCAATTGTGCAACAAATTGTAGAGAAACTGGATGGAGAGGTTGGGGTAGAAAGCGAACTTGGTCAAAGTAGTTTGTTTTATTTTACCTTACCGGCTTATGGTACTTCATCGGTAGTCCCTACAAACAGATATAGGTGAGTTTAAAACTTGTGATTTAGATGTCAATAAAACCCTTGAAAACTAAACACCTAAAATATTTACTGATGTTACGCACAATGCTAAGTTAGGGTGAAAAAAGACTTGAGCATTTTACGGAAATTTCCACCTAATCCCCTTTACCAAAAAGGGGACAGCATTTCACTTATAAAAAATAAGATAAATAAAAACGTGAACATCAAGTTTTATCAAAGAAGAATTAAAGTCGTTTAAAAGATAAAAATTTGGAATGGGGAATTGTGGATGAGTAATATGAAACTCACAAAAACTGTAAATTTTGGCACCCTTCCTTCAATTATCTCTAAAAAGTTAACCTTTTGGAAAGGAAAACGGTGGACAGATTCTTAAAACAAACAGTGTGGTTTACAGTTTTTGGTAGTCCTGAAATGTGGGTACTCGTTGTAATTTCGAGATTCGCTCTTTATTCCACAGCCAGATTGACTTTGAGCTTGAAATGACCCAACTCCCATAGAATATCTCGCTGCGAGCCAGGGAGGCGAGTAGTCGTATTGAAGCCAGGCACTTTTTCAATCGTTCCAGACTTGGGACCAAAATGGGGGAGCAATTCCTTCGCCTGCTTCGGGCAAATACACAGACAGCCAGAGCCATACATCTGTTTTGACTCAGGGCAAAGACACAATGTTTATTACCGCCCATTGTGTAAATCGAAGCCCCGTGACACTAAGTACCCATTTTGTAGTACTACCCGGTTTTTGAACTCCCATAAGCTGGGTGAGATGAAGAACCTAGCCCGCAACATTTCCTTGCCAGGACATGAGCAAACTGAAACGTGTGGGATTGGAAAACAAACCTACTCCTATAACAGTGGCTGAAATAATGAGCAACCCCGCTTAGGATTGGACCGCAAGCCATTTGCTATTCGCCAAAAGAGCCATAACATGTCAAAAACTAACTCTATTAATGTGCTGATTGTTGATGATAACAAAAATAATCTATTTACCTTGCACACTTTGATTGAAGAATATCTTGACGTTCATATTTTAGAAGCAGATTGTGGCGTAGGTGCCTTAAAAGTACTAACTAAAACCAAGATTGATTTGATTATTCTTGATGTACAAATGCCGAACATGGATGGTTTTGAAACGGCACAAGCCATCCGCTCACGGAAAAAAACGCAACACATTCCTATTGTCTTTCTGACGGCTGCTTATAAAGCGGAGGAATTCCAGCAAAGAGGCTTTGCTATTGGGGCAGTTGACTACTTAACTAAACCGATTGATCCCCATCAATTAATCAGTAGAATTCAATCTTATGTGCGTTTTATTGAACAAGATCGCCAACATAAACAAGAGTTAGAGCACAAAATTGCAGAGCGCACCGCAAAATTATTAGAAGCCAACCAATTGCAGAAGCAGGAAATTGTTAAGCGCAAGAAGATAGAAGCCGCACTCAATCAAGAGATTCTTGAGCGTCAACTGATAGAAGAAGCCCTCACAAATGCGAAAGAAACGGCAGAAGTCGCTAACCTTGCTAAAAGTCAATTTCTGGCTAATACGAGTCATGAACTGCGTACACCATTAACAGCCATTATTGGTTACAGTGAAATATTAACGGAAGATGCTGAGGAGTTGGGACAGGATAATTGTATTCCCGACTTGCAAAAAATTCACGCAGCTGGTAGACATTTATTAGGACTTATTAATGATGTACTTGATCTCTCTAAAATTGAAGCAGGTAAAATGGCTCTGTTTATTGAACGTGTCGATCTTGAAATTCTCCTTCACGAAGTGATTGGCACAGTTCAACCCTTGGTAGAAAAAAAAGCCAATATCTTAGAAGTAGAACGCCCCGATGCCTTGGGAGAAATGCAGACGGACATGATCAAATTACGCCAGATGCTTTTGAATCTATTAAGCAATGCCGCGAAATTTAGCGAACAGGATACTATAGGTTTTAAGATTAACCATCAAACGCGACCGGATGGTGAGTGGGTGAGTTTTATTGTGGTTGACAATGGCATTGGCATGACTGATGAGCAACAGAAAAAACTGTTTAGCCCTTTTGCTCAAGCAGATACCTCTACAGCTCGCCGCTATGGTGGCACAGGCCTTGGTCTCTCCATTAGCAAACAATTCGCCGAGATGATGGGTGGCACGATTGAGGTAAAGAGCGAATTTGGAATCGGTAGCACCTTCACGCTTTCTTTGCCAGCACAGGCGAAGATAGCGCCAATTGCGATCCCAGAAGATAAATCCACAGCGTTAGAAGGAAATGGGATTGTCTTGGTGATTGATGGCGATGCGAGTTTGCGTGAGTTTATCAAAAAGGCTCTAAGTAAACTGGGTTATGCGGTAGCGGTGGCAGTCAATGGACTTGATGGTATTAAATTAGCTAACAAACTCCGTCCTGATGCCATTTTTCTTGATGTTCTGATGTCGGAAATAGATGGTTGGCGGATACTCTCTATGCTCAAAAGTGACTCGCTCTTGGCACACATCCCAGTGATTCTGATTGCGATGGAACAGGACAGACAGAAAGGGATAGATCGGGGAGCGATGGAATGCCTTGACAGAACAATTGTGCATAGCCAATTGGCTGCAATTTTCGAGAAATCTCACATTGGCGATCATTCCACCAATTTAGTCATGGTTGTTGATGATGATGATATTTACCGCACTAGCCTAACTTCTCTCCTCGAAAATCAAGGTTGGCGCGTATTCCAAGCCGAAAATGGACAAGTTGCCCTAGAACATATTGATAATAAAAAACCAGCCTTGATTTTGCTTGATTTGAATATGCCAGTAATGAATGGATTCGAATTTCTTGCCCGCTTGCAGGAGCATAAAAAATGGTGTTCTACGCCCGTTATGGTTTTGACAGCAAAAACGCGAACGACTGAAGAACAGACGCATTTAAATCAGCACGTAAGAAACATTTTTAGTAAAGACGCTTATAGTCAAGATGAATTAATCTTGCGTATTCATCAACTGATTGTCGAATCTACGACAGCACACGACGAAAAAATTGACTTTTAAAAGAAGATACCTTAAAATAAATATTAAAAATAAACGCCTCATGGCTAGGCTGGACGGTCACCACAAAAATTAAAAGTGAATATACTTCGCACTGGTATAAATTGCGCTTTTGTCATTTTGAACTTCGCTATAAATCTGACAAAGTGCTTAATATTTACAGCAAAGATCGAAATTACATAAAAGACTCAGTTTGTGACGGTGGAAAGAATACTCCCAAAAAATTAATATACCAGCTTAAACAGCTCTCAGCAGGTTGAATTCGGACACAGTATTTGGGAAGGGATTCATCACGTTCTAAGCGTTCCTCAATTTTTCTTCAATGCTTTTTAGCGATGCGAACCCCGTTTTCGTATGCTTGATACCAATAGTTCAATAATTGGGTGAATGCATCGGAAAAAAAGAGTAAAGGCCCATTGCTAGGCTATTGATAAAGAGGGGGGCATTCCTAAAAATTTAGTAAGTCATTTATTTATGAGTCCCCGTAAGACAAATCCAAAATCGCCCATTGGTAATAGGTTTGAGGTAATAGGTTTGAGGTGATCGATTTTTTAAAGACCGTTTTTAATGACTTTGCCTGCCACCATCTTAAAGGTTAAATATGATTTGGCGATTTGGCGATTTGGCATCAAACACTTAGACAAGGTTTTGAGAGTTCACCTAAGATCATTACCCCTGAAGCCCATTACCCCTTCGCTTTTATCATTTTTTTTGGCCAAAAAAACTGATAAAAGCGAGCTCATTACCAAAAGAAATGACTTTTTGAAGGGGACTCATTTATAAAAGATTTATTTTGAAGTGCCTATCGGGCAGTTTGTAAAATCAATGAGTTACATTAATTACCCGAAAAATGGGAATGCGCCAGATAAAGAGCTTATTTACTTTCTAAACTTAACAAAGGCAATAGTAGAAGAGTAAGTGACTTTTATATTAACTCATGTTACGCACAACGCTCGATCGAGAGTCAATCGGGGCAACCATAAAGGATTGCCCCTACATCTCGTTATATATTGTCATCTCTTCATTAAGTTTTTCTAGAAAAACTTAATGAAGAGATGGGCAATTCGTAGCGAAAGCCCCCGATTGGTTGCCCTTTCACCAAACATCATCATGGTATGGAACTTCCGCTTTATTGCACCGTGACTTCGTTCTCATGAATGTGCGTAACATCAGTTATATTAAGTCAAATCAGTCAGTGAAATAAATTCATCTGAATTTCTGGTTTCCTAAGAACGAACAAAAACTTAAGCTAAACTTTTTTATATTTTTGGCACTTTTTTGTAACTTATTGTTTTTACATAAATTATTGTTCATTTAGAAGTCATTTTTTGGAAAGCTCCTAATATTTAACTTGACTTCCAATACACTGAAAACATTAAGTCTTTATCTGCATTTTTCCTGTAAGATACCTTTTTATTGAGACTTTTCGCTTGAAACCACAGCGATAAATATAAGCTAACCAAATAACCGCTGTCCATCTTCAATTATTGTTTTAAAGTTTCCAATGTTTAGGTCAATGGTTATCCAATATCTCTTGCAAACCTATTCTCATCATCCTGCCTATCAAAAGAGCAACATCATCGGATCGATTTACTATAATAACGAGTTCATCTGTTGAAAGACAAGTCTTGCAATTCTTTATCCTGTTTAGTTCTCATTATCCTCACCAATGGTTAATTCACCTAGTTAACGTGAGTTCTACTTTAATATCGACTTTTATTAAAAATGGACTATAATTTCAATAAGTTATCATAAAGTTTTTATTTTTTAATGAGTTATAAAAACCTATTTTTTTGGGTTTGACTGCCACGGCCTTTTATAGATTCATCAGGGCCACAAAAAATATCATCACAACCAATAATCAATGTCCTGTTTTAAAAAATAAAATCGCTTTATATTCCGCTACTCTTACTAACCTATTGATTTAACTATCTATTTATAACTGCTTGAAAAATAAGGAATGGCCATGAAATAATTTCCCGGTATTTTAAATAAATAATTTAGTGGTGTAAAATAAAAAACTATTATTATCATGAATAGAGATAAGGAACATTTATGTTTATAGAATATAGTAATGAATTAGAAAACAATATGCGGTCTTTTTATGATAGTCTGAAAGACAAAAGACCGGCGTCGATATGCCGCAATAGAGGCTGAAAAGCTGGGGCACGGTTACATAGTATACATTGCCACTGTGTTTGGTTGCGATGAAAAAACAATCTGGAAAGGAATAAAGGAACTTGCAAATGAAGAGTGCATGAATCAAGCAACCATTAGACGTTCTGGTGGTGTTTGTCCCTCTGCAATATCAAATAATCCTGGAAATGTCAGAAATATTTTTGGATCTTTTACGAGAACATACCGCTTTCGATCCCATGGATGAAAAGCTCTCGTTGCTTAATTTAACACGAGGCGAAATTGTTCCAAGTTGCGTAAAAAAGGTATAAAAGATCGTTATAATATAGTTAAGAAATTATTAAAAAAACGCTGCTTTGTTTCGCTGCAAGCATTGAAAAAGACATCAACAGGACAACATAAAAATAGAGGTCAGCAGTTCAATAAAATAGCCAAATTGAGAGCAAAATATGAAAATAGCGATAACCCGATCATAAGTCATGATGCTTCGACAAAAGAATCCATTGGAAATTTATATAGAGATGGACATCAGATCACAACTGAAACTTCAGGAAGTTTTTGAGAAGTGATTTCCCAAATTTGGCAGCTAAAAAAGTGACTCCATATGCGATATACGATTTAAAAAATAATGAATTCTTTGTAAATATTGGCACCAGTTGTGATACGAGCGACGAAAGCATGTGACTCCATTAAAATGTGGTTTCATCTCTAGGGAAACGTAAGTTTCCTAATGCCACGTCAATTTTAATATTAGCTGATGGCGGTGTACGTCCTGGCAGTAGGCATCATGTATTTAAAGAAAGCCTACAAAATTTGTCAAATGAATTAGGTATTGAATTGAGAATTGCTCATTCTCCCCCTATACGTCTTCATTACATCCAATAGAACATCGAGTATTTCCACATCTAACCCGTATCGAAGTCCTTTGTTCTCTTACTCAGCGTTTCAATATTAAAACTCGATGTTCAAGTTTTTTATAAACGGTTGATTTAAAAAGAGATAATACGTTTTTGTGCTCAAAAAGCAATGAATTGCACACACAAACGCTCATTCTGTAAGTATTGCAAAGCCAAATAACCTCAAAAACTTGAACATCAAGTAAAAGAATTAATAAAAAAGACAAAGACAAAAACGGGATTAAAAGTATTTGGTAGTAAAAGTAAGAAAATATATGAAACCTTCAATGCGGTAGCCAATGATTTCTATGAGTACGCTAATATTAAATTTGACACGGTATTGGGTAATTGGAATTACGTGGTAAACCCAAGCTTCTAAAACTGGAAGTTATTTCGTGACCATTCCTAACTCGAACTCACGTTAGTTATGAAATAATAGCCAATTAATAATAGCCAATTTTGCTGTTTAAAAATATATCCTTAATCTTGACGGACCGATTGGAGTTTCTTGAAATTATACTTTGGTATTTTTTATTAAGAGAACGGTAAGTTAAAACTTTTTGTTATACTCGCTACCGTTAAGAACTGAGCTTTTGTTGCCTTTTAAAGCTCAGGCAACGACGTTGGTTGAGCCTGTTGGCTGAGCACGTTGGCTGAGCCTTATGAGCCAATGCCAAAAATTTTTAAAGTGCTGGGTATATTATTACTCGCCTCCATTGGTTTGTAAGGACTACCGTACACGTTAATACTATTGAAAGACTTTGGACGGACCCACGTAACTTCCTACGCCATTTTCGTGGTTCAACAAATTTATTTGCAACAATCTATTGCTATTCATGAATGGGCACATAACCTTAAAATGGTCTCTCTTGATTTCCGGCGAATTCTTTGTGGTATCACCCAATTTGCCCCATGAGCCAAATTATTTTTATCTCGTTGAAAAATAATAAATTTGTTTTAGTGCCACAATTTTTATAAGGAATATTATAGAGAAGACTATTTTCTAGGGTGAACCTCCCATCAACAGTGGGGGCCCCGCCTCCAAAATATCACTTTATGATTGACTTCGATATTAAATTAAATAAATGTTTTAGTTTATTACAATACCTTCGCCAAAACACTTACTTTAACAATTGTTATTAGTTTAACGTATTGAAAATTAATGAAATCTATAATTATGACCATCAAAACGCTAAAAAGATAACGGTTTTATTTTTATCAGGTAAATCAAATAACCCTCTTATATATGCATTATTTGGCGAAGGTATTGTTATTAAGCGAATGGTAAGTTATAACTTACCATTCGCTTAATAATCAGCTAAAAAAATTAATTTAAGATCGAATTAATTTAAGATCGAATTAAATCATAGAGTTATATTTTGGAGGCGGGCTGCACACTTCACAAGGAGGTTCACCCCAGAAAATCGTGTTCTCTAGAATAACATTATAATTCATAAGGTACAAAAATTGCTTTATTTATATTAAAAAAAGTTTATTTATCAACGAAATAAAAAATAAATTTGTGATGATTTTATTGAGCGAATGAAGAGTTATAACTCATAAAAAAATTTTATCAATAAATTCTCTTCACCTTGTTCGCCCCATGAGCCAAAGTTTTTATGATATTGAGCGAATGAAAAGTAAAAACTAAACACTAAAAAATTTATAGCCATTAGTTCTACTTTGTCATATTTAACGTAACTTATTGATTTATAAGAAATCATCAAAACCAGTGAATTCAATAAAATCAATCACTAAGGAACGAGGATTTAATAAAACCCGAAACTAAGCTATCAGCAATTCTAATTTTGGAAATTGAATGAATTCAATGAGTTGAATAGTCGAGGTGCCGTGCCGGCTGATGAACGGAGGTGTGGGCCTTATGTGAAAATCTGCATATCGCTCTTAAGATGATGAGTCCAAAAAATGCACCGTTCAACTCACTCCTTTTACACGTCATTAACCTTGGAAAATAAATAAAATTATATTCCATATATTCAGTCAGTTACTCTATAATTAGAATTGCTGCTAAGCTATTAGATGACTTGGTGATAAAGAGTAAATAGTGTCTTATATTCGCATATTCCCCAGAAATAGAAGCGCAAATGCGCAGAAAAAGACCGCCGTCGTTATGCTGCTATTGAAGTAGAAAAGTTAGGATATGGTGGAGCAAGTTATATACAACGAGTTTTACTATGTGATGATCGTACAATTACACGAGGTCAACAAGAGTTGAAAACAGATATCTCTGAAGAAGAACAATGCATTCGAAAACCAGGTGCTGGGCGTAAACCAATCTTGGAGACTACTGAAGGAATAGATGACGCATTTTTATGGTTCGCCTATGGATGAAAGTATAAAATGGACAAATTTATCTCGTCCATATATCGCTGAAAAGCTTAAAGAAAAAGGCTTGTAAGTCGAGTGTGACAGTAGTCGATAAACTATTGAAAAAACATGATTTTTGCCGTCGTCAGGCATTTAAGACTGAGGCTTTCCAAAAAAATATTCCACACCGTGATGAGCAATTCAAAAATATCGAACGACTCAAACAGGAATATCATGATACGGGGAATCCTGTGATTCGTCAGTTTGTTCAAAAGAAAGAACTGATTGGAAATTTCTACTCTAAGGGTAAACTTTATACACAAGAAATTATACCTGTCCATGACCATGATTTTCCATCCGCAAAGATGGTAAAGTCGTTCCTCATGGATTGTATGATATATACCGTAATGTTGGTTATATGACTGGTAGCACAAGTCATGAGACCTCTGAATTTGCTTGGTCATTAAGTTCGTCAGTGGTGGTTAAATCATTCATAAGTTGAATATCCAGATTCAAAAGAGTTGTTATTACTTTGTGACTGCGGTGGTAGTAATAACGTGAGTTCGACTTTATTTTTCAATAAGTTACAAAACACTTTTTTAATCATAAACTTATCGATAATTCATTGATTATAAATACCTTTTTAACACCTTAACTTCTTATTCTCAAAGGGTAATCAGGTGTTTTTCATGGACTTTCTGTCTTATTCCGAGCGTCGGGACGGGAGATTTTGAGAACGTCTTTTTTCACTTATTGATAAATAAGAGAATATATACAACCAATTGATTATATTTAAAAATTTTATAACTATTTGATATTTAAAGTCGAACTCACGTTAATAATGCTCGTTACTATTTTTTCTTCGAGATTTACAAAAATTGTCTGATGAGTTAAATATTGAAATTCGCATTGCTCATTTTCCTCCATATACATCAAAATATAATCCGATAGAGCATCGATTATTTCCTCATATTAAGTACTGAACCACAAATAAACAGGTATTTTAATTTCGTTCACCCCTTTGGTGAAGGCGTTTTTGGGGATTTAAAAAACCTGAAAATTTATGCTTTGGTACTTACAAGGGCTTGTGAAGGAGTAATTTTCAAAAGTGTTGAGATAGTTAATAGAGTTGTCCGAAAATAAGGGTTTTATGAATTTAACTATTTGTTTTTATTTATTAAAAATTTATTGACGGACAAGTCTAATGATTTGATGGCTGAAGCTAAAACTTCTACAGGATTAAAGGTGTTTAGTTATATTCTTGATAAAACCTTTGAGACAGGACGTAAATACGCTGATGATTTCAAAGAAAACATGAAAATTAAATTTGATGAATATTTACCCAAATGGAATTATGTTGCTGTTCCCACTGAACCCGTAGTTTCGGATTTTATTAAATCCTGAGTCCTTAGCCTGTAATGTGACAAAGTAGAATTAGTTTGCGGCAAATTAAATACTTCATGCAAGTCAACATTTGTTATAATGTCTCCATTGCTGTTATAGGGTAGTCCCTACTTCGCTCTGTGGGTATTAAAAATCAGTGAGTGACAAAAACAGGTCTGCCTGCCCGTTAGTGCCTATTAACTAAACAGTATTCCATTTTCAAAAACTGGGTTTTCTTGAGATTAAATCCATGAAATTATTATGGCTATAGGGTCTTTGAACTCACCAGCATCGGTTTGTAGGGACTATCCTGTTAGGGAGTTGCGGCTAAATAAAATACCAGTCGCTTTAATAAGTTTTTGCGTCTTATATTATTTTCACGCGCCTTCCTTATACTCGATGATCAAGTTTTTTTGTGTTGACAAAAAATGTATAATGTGCATCCACAACAAAAATAAAAGGCAGCTCCATGTTCATTGACGAGCCTTGAACTGAAGTAAAAGAATTTATTAATCAATTAGATGAACAATTAAGTCAAGGTCAATCAGGCCCTCGTTTATCGATCACACAAAAAGCATGGTTAGGGTTTTGTCTCATGGGCTTGACGAATAACAAACTCGGTCTGTTGGGCCAAGTTTGAACGTGCCAGTTTGGGGAAAGACGACCGTGCAGCCTTATCATGGATGTTTAAGCACGCCAAGATTCCATGGGATGCGCAACGAACGGCGAGTGTCAGGATAATTTTGACGAAATATGCTCTGGGTGAGGGAGTCCTAGTTGTCGATTATTCTGACAAGAAACTTGAGTCAAGTCATCCAAACGAATTTATCAGGTCCATAAATTTTTTGAATCGAACCGTGGTTACATTAATGGACAAGAATTCATAGTGTTACTGTTGGTAACCGCTCAAGTTATGCTGAAGGTCGGCTTAAGCGTTTTATTTGCCATACCCCGCCCAAACGTCGTTCTCAAAAAAAGATAAGAAGTTAAAAAAAACCAGGTATTCCTAAAAGTGCCCGTCCCCTTCAGCCCCCAAAAAACGACAATTATCCCACTAAGCTAGAAATAGTCTTAATATTATTAGATGATTTCAAGCGTTGTCATCCCACTTTTAAAGTTAAGGTCATCCTTGCAGACGCTTTATATTTCACCTCCGATTTTAGGCCGATAAAGCCTCCGCCCAGTTTGGGGGTATTCAAGTCATTAGTCAATGACAAAGCAACCAAAATATTCATTACCGTGGTAAAAATAAGAATGTTGAGACTTTTTTTGGCCATTATGCCACAGTTCATAATAAGTTTTTGTACCGCGCGAGGATCAGTCGTCCTAGTTCAAGTTGGCAGTGCCCGCTTATATGTCAATGCACTAAAGACAAAAACGCTTTTTAATTGCCCTAAAATATTTCGGTCCGAGCGAATATCGCTAGATTAAAGCCTCTGACTTAAGTTGGCGAACCCAAGATATAGTCCAAGCTTATACCTATCGATGGTTGGTAGAGGTTTTCTTTGATTCTTTACACTCGATGATCAAGTTTTTTATAAATCGTTGATTTACAAATAAATATAAATTTTAGGCACTAAAACATAAATCATTTAAAAATCAATAAGTTGTATGTTGAAATGCTCAAAAATGGATCGTTGCAAAGCTAAATAACATCAAAAACTTGTGAGTCGAGTTACAGTTTATATGAAGGATGGGGGCCGTTAGCCAAACAGCCAGACTATGAGGGCGAGAGCCGAAGCCTGATTCTAAGTCTGCTGCAAGACCATTGTCGGAACCGATCACCTGTTGGGCGAGTCCGCCTAGAAAACAAACCGCCTGCGGTTACGTTATTAGCCTACTTGGGCGAATTCAGGTGGAATCGAAGCTTGGCGTTGGCTCAAAGATTACTGATTGTGGAAAATCCCATAGAAAAGCTTGAACAACTTAGTCAGACCCTAACCGAAGTTTTTCAATTGGCACCTTCCAACAAACCTATGAATCATCGAGAACTTGGGAAATTAGAACCCAGTGAATCCTTAAAATACAAAGGCCAAGTTGTTTGCGCCTAAAATTGGCCCTTTATACCATATCAACTGAAAAGTCAAATTTAAAAACTTGATCATCGAGTTATAGCACTCCAGCCAGACCTCAGACCTCAAACATTTGCCAAAAACTCGGCCGGTTATTAACCTGGAACAAAACTTTTCTGGGCAACTATACTAACCACTTTCCCACGGGTTGGTGAATGAACAGGGTAATTAATTGCTGTTCAAGTTTGGGGCACAAAAGGCACGAGGGTATATCAGCCATAAGAGCCAATAATTGTATTAGTGGGGGAGAATATTAAATTTTCTTAAAAAGAAGGTGAGAAAAAAAATCGAAACAAAATTGCATTTTTGGGTTGACATCTTGGGGAATACAGTTCATAATGCGTTGCTTTCTATTGGAGGGGTTCCCGAGTGGTCAAAGGGGGCAGACTGTAAATCTGCTGGCACAGCCTTCGAAGGTTCGAATCCTTCCCCCTCCACCAAATAGTCAAGAATAATGGAGGTGTTTTATTTATTTAACGAGCCTGATGTGGATAAGTTGTTGATGTTTTAATGATAAACGAGTCATTTTGGTTTCATTTGCAGCCCCTCAAACAAAAAATGGGGCTGCAAATCAATCTTTTATATATATGAATATCAGCCTAAATTCTAAACTTGAGTCTCGCCTAATGCTCATTACCCGTCAAAAATGCGTCAGGTAAGTGGGACACACTCAGAATAATACACTCAAAAATTATTTCTACTAACTCTATGGCTATTTTAATAATATAAATGCTAACAATTTCAATTATTTATCGCTTTAAAGCTTTCGATGATAGAAATTTAGGATTATCACTTTTTTTGTACTGATATATTAATAAATTAAAATTCTCTTATCTTTCTAAAAAAATTCTCTTATCTTTCTAAAAAACCATTCTTTATTTTCTGTGCGTTTATTAGTTTTTATTAATCTTTAACGTATTCATAACACTATGCCGCCAATATGCCATTTATTGGTATTTCATTGAGGCTCAAATAAAACAGGGTCCTTAACGAATTATCAAACGTTTAATGGTAAAAGTCCGAATCTAAATCATGTTATTTATTTAACGCACACAAGGTCACATCCAATTAAATATTTCAGGAGTTCAGTAGTTAATAAATTCAGGATATCTAGTGTCTTCTCAAGATCACAAAAATAGATGGTTTGTAAGGGATTAACCTCATTATCTAGATTTTTGCCCAGTTGATTGTTTTATCTAACTAATTTTTTATATAAAAAGAAAAAGACCACCTACTAACTAAACCCTTGAGAAAACGGTAACATCATGAAATTTGTTAAAAACGAGTGTGACCTCCATTTGATGTAATCGTTTTCAATAAAAAATTGTTTCTTATCTTTCAAAACCTGTCAGCGAGTGCATAATAATTAATTAAGTGATTGTTTTTATGAATAATGAAAAAAAAGCCGGATGCTGCCAAAAAAACCATTTATTGATATTTATTTGAAGTCTGGTTTTGACAGGGCTTCCATTACAATCCGTCGATTGATTTAATAAATGACTTTAAATTACTATATAGTTATACATTATACTTTCACATCAAATCGAGATCACACCCTTAAAAACAATCTAATCTAGTTATAAAATTGGCGAAGGTATTGATGTTTATTAATAACGTGAGTTCGACTTTATTTTTCAATCACTAACCAAATTGACGAGATAACTCATCTATTTATGTGTAAATAATTGATTTATAAATACTTTTAATATAAAAAGCCTATAAATAATCATGGTAATAATGTTCTTTCAACATAGTAGACTTGTTCGTCAATAAATTTTAACCAAATAAAAACAATCCGTTAAACTCATAAAAACCTTATTTTCGGACAACTCTAGTATTTATCAGAATGCAAGGGCAATATCATTCGGTTTTTTTTCAACTCATTGATAACATAGAGTCTATTTACAACATATTGATATATTGAGTCATTTTTGTAACGAGTTGATATTTAAAGCCGAACTCACGTTAATATAAATTTCGGGAGGGGTGCCCGAGTGGTCAAAGGGAGCAGACTGTAAATCTGTCGGCTTAACTGCCTACGGAGGTTCAAATCCTCCCCCCTCCAAAAAATACTAAATAGACTAAATATTGCGGGTGTAGCTCAGTTGGTAGAGTATTGGCCTTCCAAGCCAATTGTCGAGGGTTCGAGTCCCTTCGCCCGCTCCAAAAAGCCTGAGCTGCAATACATTTTTTTTAAATGCCCATATAGCTCA
Source organism: Candidatus Parabeggiatoa sp. nov. 1 (assembly GCA_003646175.1). Classification (GTDB taxonomy): domain Bacteria; phylum Pseudomonadota; class Gammaproteobacteria; order Beggiatoales; family Beggiatoaceae; genus Parabeggiatoa. The sequence goes on along the minus strand of QNER01000013.1, from coordinate 7,829 downwards.
GTCGGTAGAGCACACCCTTGGTAAGGTGCGCCAATGTGGTTGCAAATTCGATAGATACAGAGGTATCTTCCACTGTGATAATGTGGATAAAGCAGCAACTTACCTTAGCCCGAAAGGCGTTGGGGGACAATAGCATGTTGTGAAAAGCCCACGAAACGTAATTGTATATAGCGGAGTAGGTGGGCAGCTAGGTGGTACAAGGTTAAGATTGGATTATTTGAACTCTAGTAGTGGGGTATTAAGGTGACGGCATGAATATATATCTGAGACATGCTTCTTGTGCATCATGGGTTAACCCTTACCTAACGCATGAAATCACTGCGCAAGCCCGCTGATAATGAATCAGTTAAGCTACGAACGGAGAACCTAAATATCAACCTCGGACTTGCAGTAACTTTGGGATTGCCTAAGTCGGGAGACCGATATGGTAACGGAGACCTCATAGTAGTCAGATGAATGGCGAAGGGGGTCAGGTATAATAGAATAAGGAGCTAAGGAGGCAGTGGAGTTCACTGGAAAGGCTTAGCAAATTAGAAAACTAATGGAAAGTGGCATTAGGTTATACTGGAGAGCCGTATGCAGTGAAAGTTGCACGTACGGTTCGGGGGGGGGCTATTGGAAAAACAGGTAATGCTGTTCGTTGGTAGCCTACCCTACGGTGAGGTCACCGGTTCAAATCCGGTTATGGGCTCCATATATAAAATAACTTAAAACTTAAGAAGTATGATATTTTAGAAAGGCTTAAAAATATGTCCAAGGCAAAATTTGATCGCAGCAAACCACATGTCAATGTCGGCACGATAGGTCACGTCGATCACGGAAAAACCACTTTAACCGCGGCAATGACTAAGTGCTTGGCCGAAAAGTATGGTGGCGAGTTCAAAGCATACGACCAAATTGATAACGCCCCAGAAGAAAAAGCGCGTGGTATTACGATTGCAACAGCACATGTGGAGTACCAATCTGAAGATCGTCACTATGCCCATGTGGATTGCCCCGGACATGCTGACTATATCAAAAATATGATTACCGGAGCAGCCCAGATGGACGGAGCTATCCTCGTCGTATCGGCCGCCGACGGTCCCATGCCCCAGACCCGTGAGCATATTTTGTTAGCCCGCCAAGTGGGTGTGCCTTATATTGTGGTGTACCTGAATAAGGCTGATCAAGTGGATGACCCTGAATTGCTGGAATTAGTGGAACTGGAAGTTCGTGAATTGTTGGATAATTATGATTTCCCGGGCGATGATACTCCTGTGGTAACAGGTTCTGCCCTGAAAGCGTTGGAAGGGGATATGAGTGATACAGGCATTCCGTCTGTTATTAAATTGATTGAAGAGATGGATAAGTACATTCCCGAACCACAGCGCGATATAGAAAAACCCTTCTTGATGCCGATTGAAGATGTGTTCTCCATATCGGGGCGTGGTACCGTGGTGACGGGACGGGTTGAGCGTGGAAAAGTTAAGGTGGGTGAAGAAGTTGAAATTGTTGGCATTCGTGAAACTGCTAAGACAACCTGCACTGGTGTTGAAATGTTCCGCAAACTGCTTGATGAAGGTGTTGCGGGCGATAACGTCGGGGTCTTATTACGGGGTACCAAACGGGACGATGTTGAACGGGGCCAAGTCTTAGCTAAACCCAAAACCATTACGCCACATACTAACTTTGAATGTGAGGTGTATGTGTTAGCCAAAGATGAAGGTGGGCGGCATACCCCGTTTTTCAATGGCTATCGTCCACAATTCTATTTCCGTACCACAGACGTAACGGGGGCATGTGAACTACCAGAAGGTGTAGAAATGGTTATGCCCGGTGATAATGTTAAAATGATTGTCAAGCTGATTTCGCCGATTGCGATGGAAGAAGGTTTGCGCTTTGCGATTCGTGAAGGCGGGCGTACTGTCGGTGCAGGTGTAGTCTCTAAAATCATTGAATGAGTGATAAATTGAGAATTGAGAATGACAGTTCAATTTTAATTTGTTACTTTAGATAGATTAATAAAACTTCGTGAGTACAACTCATGTTACTACTTATACGGTTCGTATTTGAGTTTCGTGAACATTTCACGTCATTCGAGCCCATATTTTTCAAAAAACACCGGTGCGTGCAGAGGCTCAAGTTTTGTGCATAACAACTTGAGCCTCAAATGACTTTTCACGCAGTTCAAGTACACGCAGTAAATATCACATCGTTTTAGAATGTATGTGACGACAAATTCTGTGTTTTAGGCCAGTAGTTTCAATGGTAGAACGGTGGTCTCCAAAATCACTAGTGGGGGTTCAAATCCCTCCTGGCCTGCCATTATTTACAATTATCAGTAATAATTAAATTCAGTAATAATTAAATGAGTACGAAAACAGATACCACTACCTCTGACAAACTTAACTTTTTCAAATGGTTTTTAGTGGTATTGTTGCTTGGCGGTGGCATCATAGGTTTCTACTATTTTGCAGAACATTCACTACTCCTGCGCGTTTTTGGTTTACTTTTCGTCATTGGGATTGCAGCGTTGATTGCATCAACCACCACAAAGGGCCGCTCTACATTAATTTTTTTACATGACTCACATCTTGAAGTTCGTCGAGTTGTATGGCCTACCCGGCAAGAGACTGTGCAAATGACGGGCGTTGTCTTCGTGATGGTCGTGCTGGTGGCTTTGATTATATGGATGGTAGACAGCATTTTATTTTGGCTCGTACGGCTTTTGACCGGTCAAGGAGGTTAATCAATGGCCTTGCGCTGGTATGTCGTACATGCTTACTCTGGATTTGAAAAAAGTGTCAAACGTTCTCTTGAAGAACGAAAAGCACATGCACGTAGCGATTTACAAGCCTATTTGGGCGACATTTTAGTGCCAACGGAAGAAGTGGTGGAAATACGTGATGGTCAAAAACGCAAAAGTGACCGTAAACTTTTTCCGGGTTATGTGTTGGTGCAGATGGAAATGAATGACGAAACTTGGCACCTAGTCAAAAGTGTGCCAAAAGTCATGGGTTTCATTGGTGGTACCAAAGAACAACCGGCCTCCCTTTCTGATAAAGAAGTCCAAGCTATTTTACAACGTGTTCAAGAAGGTGCCGAAAAACCCCGCCCCAAAGTACTATTTGAAGTTGGAGAAGTGGTGCGTGTAACGGATGGCCCTTTCGCAGATTTTAACGGTGTGGTTGAGGAAGTTAATTACGAAAAAAACCGTCTACGTGTTGCAGTGCTGATTTTTGGGCGATCTACACCAGTAGAATTAGAATTTGGACAGGTTGAAAAAGAATAGACCTCATATGAAATAAACCCCTTATGTGAAGTTAACTAATTAAAAATTAGGTGCATAGAAATAAATGCCATAAATAAATGCCATCAATAGTGTTGGTTTTTTTCGTATTGATTGATGGCACATTTCTTTATTTCACCTTAAATATAATAAGTCATTTAATTAATTTGTGAAACTATTGATTTTCGATATAATAAGTCATTTAATTAATTTGTGAAACTATTGATTTTCGAGGTAGGGTGGACGTTTTTCCCAAAGCACCGCGTGTGTGGGGATAATCTGCGAACTTGAGCCCACCAGTAGGTAGTTCCCTCCATCAAGTAGGGCTGTTGAAAGACGGGAAAAGATTTTTGCCCAGTCCTACCTTTTCATAAAGGGTAGCTTGAAGCGTTTGTCCCTTTGAGGATTTTTTTACAATGGCAAAAAAAGTACAGGCCTACATCAAATTGCAAGTCAAAGCAGGACAAGCCAACCCCAGTCCGCCTGTTGGCCCTGCACTTGGCCAACATGGTCTTAATATTATGGAATTTTGTAAAAACTTCAATGCCAAAACTCAACACCTTGAACCGGGCATGCCCACGCCGGTTGTCATCACGGCTTATTCCGATCGGAGCTTTACCTTTGTCATTAAAACGCCACCTGCCTCTATTTTATTGAAAAAAGCGGCCGGAATTGAAAGTGGTAGCAAAACGCCACACACCCACAAAGTGGGATTGGTCACACGAGCGCAATTGGAAGAAATTGCGGCAACTAAGATGCCTGATTTGACGGCTTCAAATGGGGAGGCTGCCGTGCGTACCATTGCCGGCAGTGCGCGTAGTATGGGGATTGAAGTGGAGGGTATTTAAATGGCAAAACGATCCAAACGTATGAGATCTATTAAAAAACAATTGCCACCGGGAAAATATTACCCCATTGATGAAGTTTTTGAATTATTAAAATCTCTGCAACCCGCCAAATTTACCGAATCCGTTGATGTGAGTATTAACTTGGGCGTTGATCCGCGCAAATCTGATCAAATAGTACGTGGTTCCACTGTCTTGCCTCATGGTACGGGTAAAAAAATACGTGTGGCCGTATTTACCCAAGGAGCCAATGTGACTGCGGCTACTGACGCAGGTGCCGACATAGTTGGTCTTGAAGATTTGGCTGAACAAGTCAAAAGCGGCTTTCTGGAATTTGATACTGTCATTGCATCGCCCGATGCTATGCGGGTGGTGGGACAATTAGGCAAAATTCTCGGCCCACGCGGCTTAATGCCCAACCCCAAAGTGGGTACCGTCACGCCCGATGTGGCAACCGCGGTTAAAAATGCCAAAGCAGGACAAGTACGCTATCGTACTGACAAGGCCGGAATTATTCATTGTACCTTGGGCAAACTCTCGTTTAGTACACAGGCGGTGCGCGAAAACTTAGCGGCATTAATTGCGGATTTGCAAAAAGCGAAGCCAAGTACCTCAAAAGGCGTTTATATGAAAAAAGTCACTGTATCAACGACAATGGGGCCGGGACTGGCCGTGGAGCAGGCGAGTTTATAAATTTTCTGGGTTCAAAATTTTCAGTAACCCATTGATTATTAAGAGTAGATATCTAAAATTTCCGTACAAGTAATTTCCGTACAAGTTGATATCGATACCAAAAAATATCGCTTTCCTAACAGTTGGTTTTAGTGGGCTCATTTGCTCAACTTAATATACCCTGTCTACCTAAAATCAATAACTTACGGTATAAAAATGCGTTGTCAAAAAAACGACTTGTCGCTTTAAATAAATATTAATTCGATTGTAAATCAAGGATTACTTTTCTAAGCCGCGACAGCCTGTGCATCAAAGGGTTACGTGGATTCGGAGCCAAGAACAAACATTACGGTGCCCTAAATGTCGCTGGTAAGGTTTCTCGCCAAATCAGTAGTTAATTAAAAATAGGAACCCCGAAACGTGAGTAAGTAAATTAGAGTTTGTCAGTTGTTAGTCGTTTTGCTACAGCAAGATGAACCACCACCAAACACTCTAAATATATTAGACCTAAAAAAACGAGCGACGGATTGGTGAATTGGGGGGGGAGCGAGTGAGGATTTTACTAACTCTTCATTAATTATACCATTGAGGAACTTGCAAAACTGGTAACAGGCAAAAGGTAATATTGGAATAAAATTAATTGTTCCTTACGGGATTGGGAATTAGGAATTAGGAATATCTGGGGTGAAAAGAATAATTATTCCTGCCCAAAACCAAGACAGAAGATGACGAATTACCCATCACAAACATTACCCCAGAAGCCCATTACCCATTTAAAATGAGCCTCAAAACGAAGCTCCATTCACAATTTTGAAAGAAAATTTTGAAAGAACTTTGAGCTACTGGACATCATTCTCCAGCCGTCATCAAAGACCATAGGCACTTGTTGAGTTTGGAGTTTAAATCTTTGTATCTCAACTCGGTGAGTTTAATTGATTTTTTATCAGCCTACGTAGATGGCAAAACCCATTACTGGTTTTGCTTAAATTTTATTCACACCAGGAGAGCATAAATGCCGCTTAAGTTGGAAGATAAGCGAGCTATTGTTGCCACCGTTCATAAAATCGCAAGCACTGCACACTCGGCGATTGCCGCTGAGTATCGTGGCATGACAGTCACACAAATGACTCAGTTGCGTGTTCAGGCTCGTCAAGCAGATGTTTATCTACGGGTGGTAAGAAATACACTGGCACGGCGTGCGGTTTTAAACACAGACTTTGAATGTCTGCGAGATATCTTGGTCGGACCCGTTGTGCTGGCCTTTTCGATTGACGATCCGGGTGCCGCTGCGCGTGTTATTCGTGATTTTTCCAAAAATAACGATAAGTTGGTCGTCAAAGGTGTCGCTATTGGTGGACAATTACTTGGGGCCTCTGAGATTGATATTGTTGCGAAGTTGCCCACTTTAAAGCAAGCTATAAGCAAGCTAATGTCCGTTATACAAGCCCCGATCACCAAATTGGTATGCACAATCCAAGAACCTTACGCCAAACTGGTACGCACAATAGCTGCGGTGCGCGATAGCAAATCCAATCATTAAGGAGTTTATCATGGCAGTAGCCAAAGAAGACATTTTAGAAGCCATCAGCAATATGACAGTGATGGAAGTAGTGGAACTCATCAGTGCGATGGAAGAAAAATTTGGTGTATCGGCAGCGGCTGCTGTTGCACCCACGACCATTCCTACAGCCACACAAGAGGCAGCACCTCATGAGGTACAAACGGAATTCACCGTCACATTAACCAGCTTTGGTGAGAAGAAGGTTCAAGTGATTAAAACCATTCGGAGTATTACCGGTCTTGGTTTGAAGGAAGCCAAAGAATTGGTAGAGGGCGTACCTTCAGTTGTCAAGGAAGCTATACCCAAAGAGGATGCCGAGAAAATCAAAAAAGACCTTGAAGAAGCCGGTGGGAGTGCTGACATCAAGTAAGAATAGGGAATCGCGCCTAAAATTTTTGTTCACATAGCAGCCTGTCGGAAAATACCGCTAAACGTAGTGGTCAACAGGATGTTGTAGATTTGTAGGTGGATTGTTCTGTGCGTCCGCCTGAATTAACAGATTAAAAATTTTTTGGTGGATACATTATCGCTTAATTGGTTCCTAATCAGTTCGACTTCAATCTAACCATACTACCAAAAATACCGCTAAGTCATTGTTTTATAGATATTATGGTTTATAAAAGCGTTAATAATCAATGAGTTAGTTGATTAATCCGACTGGTTGTTAGGTTAACTTTTTTGTACACAAGAATAGTGTTATAAGAGTTGGAAATTGGCTATTACCCCCTTCCCTATTAAGATATTTATACTTGGTCCTTCTCACTTTATAAGCCTTGTCTGCGATTTGATTTGCTCAGAAAAATTCGGCCCAAAACCTTAGAGGAAAGTTTTCCTTCTAAGGTTTATGCATCGGAGCCTCTTGCCAAATTATCATAAGTAACGTGAGTTCGGCTTTAAATATCAAATAGTTATAAAATTCTTGAATATAATCAATTGGTTGTATTTGTATATATTCTCTTATTTATCAATAAAGTAATTGATTTTATTGGATTTTATTAAATCCTATAATATTCAATAAAATCAATAAGCTACATTAGAGCAATACCTGCGCCAAATTATGCTTATATAATATGGTTATTTAATTTATCCCATAAAATTCAAACACTTATATTTTTAGTATTCTGACTGACAGGAATCTCTGTTTCATTAATTTTCAATCCGTTAGATTGATAAACCACAATTAATGTAAGCGTTGTGGCGAAGGTATTATTAGAGTTGTGACGACACGTTTTCTTAGAAACTTGAGTTAAATCAAGCCAATAGGAAGGATTCCAGAGTATTAGGAATTACAATTATGTTATTTATAGGGATGAAAGGCTACCCTTGCTGTATTACTCAGTAAAAGCATAACTTACCCATTTGGATATTAGGATATGCCTAATATTTGGATTAAGCAGGGAATAATGGCGGCTAGAAACCTAGATATAGAGGTTTACCCGTCTGCTAATTGTATATGATGAACTGACAAGTGAAGTTGCGGAAT
>QNER01000012.1 GCA_003646175.1 Candidatus Parabeggiatoa sp. nov. 1 | reverse complement strand
ATTGTAAAAGAAGCAATGAAAATTGTGGAAATAAGCTTAGGAGAGGAGCCGTGTGAGGTAAAAGTCTCAAGCACGGTTTTGAAGACGAGTCTCTTATGGCGACATGAGAGGCTTAGTTTAACACTATACAAGGCGAACTTTGTACAAATTAAAAGGAGACAAACTTTACGAATTATGAACAACGAACTTCCATACCCCGGTTTACGTCCCTTTGAACGTGACGAAACCGATATCTTTTTTGGGCGCGAAGATCATACTGATCAATTGCTAGAAAAACTCGGGCAAAACAGTTTTCTAGCGGTGGTCGGCCCGTCCGGCTGTGGTAAATCGTCGCTGGTGCGTACCGGTTTATTGGCCGGTTTAGAGGGCGGTTTGCTGACCAGTGCTGGCATCCATTGGCGAATTGCCGAAATGCGTCCCGGCAATCATCCATTCGCCAATTTAGCCGACGCGTTATTGGATGAGTCGGCCCTAAGTACTGATTATAGTGCGCATTTTGCCGATAATCGTGAGGCCAAAGCGTCTTTGCAAGCCACTTTGCGGCGCGGGCCGTTGGGTTTAGATGAAATTTGGCAAGATGCCCAATTGCCCACCGGCACTCGCTTATTATTATTAGTGGACCAATTTGAAGAACTGTTCCGCTACTATCAACAGGGCGAAGTGGAAGAAACAGCTGCATTTGTCGCGTTATTGTTAGCCAGTTACCAAAACCCTAATGTATATGTTATTATTACCATGCGTTCGGATTTTATTGGTGACTGTGCGGCCTTTTATGGCTTGCCGGAGGCGGTAAATCAAGGCCTGTATTTAACGCCGCGTTTAAATCGGGCGCAATTGGGTGACGCGATGGCTTTGCCGGCCAGCGTATTTGGTTTTGAGGCCGAACCGGCGTTGATAAGTTGTTTGCTCAATGATGCCGGTAATGATCCGGATCAATTGCCGATTGTCCAACATGCGTTAATGCGGATATGGACCGTGGCGAATGAGAATTTACCGGAAGGCGAGGAATGCAGACTGACCCTAGCCCATTATGAACAAATCGGCGGGTTTAAAAATGCGTTATCTAACCACGCGGATAAAGCCTATAACGAACTGACTCCGGCACAACAAAAAATCGCCGAAATTCTGTTTCGTAATCTCTCAGAACGTGATAGTAGTCGCCGAGATACCCGCCGTCCAACGAAATTAGCTGAAATTGCTAGCTTAGCGCAAGTGGACTGGCAAGCAGTCGTGCCGGTGGTTGAGGCTTTTCGTCGCCCAGGGCGTAGTTTTTTAGTGCCACCGGTCGGTAAACCCTTAGAACCAGACACGGTATTAGATATTAGTCATGAAAGTTTGATTAGGCAATGGCAACGCATGCAAGGCTGGCTTAATCAAGAGGCCGATTTGGCTGAACTGTATATGCGTATAGAGGAGACAGCGCATCGTTGGAAAAAAGGCAAGGCTGCCCTATTACGTTCTCCTGAATTGGAACATGCGTTGGCTTGGCGTACCCAAGCACAACCCACCGCACAATGGGCGAAACGCTATGGGCAATATTTTGAACTGGCGATGCGTTTTTTAGAAGCAAGTGAAGCGCAAAAACACGAAGAACAGCGGCAAATTGAGACACTACAACAACGTGAGTTACAACAACGAGAGCGTTGGCAACGGCGCATTACTTTTAGTTTAGTCATCTTTTTAGTCATGGTTTCAGGACTAGCTGGAGTAGCTGGTTGGCAATGGTGGGAATCACAACAAAAAGGAAAAAAGGCTAATAAGCTGCTGCAAATACAAACTGAAAACAATCTTTTTAACAGCATAAAGCTGGTTGATGCCGGGCATAAAATACTGGAGAAATTTATCGATGATAAGATGAAAGATGCGTTTGTCACTTTTATTGATGCCTATCAAATAGCAGGGCGCGCACCATCAAGAATGGATCTTGAGGCTCTCAAAAGACAAATGGGTGGCAAAATGGATTTGTATATCATCAATGCCGAAGGCATTGTTGAATACACGACTTATACCAAAGATTTAGGACTTGATTTTAAGACATGGCCTGATCTTTTCTCCGTTCTAACGAAGATTCGCCAACAAAATGAATTTGCTAACGGCGGGTTTGCAGCGGAAGCACGTACCGGCAGTATCAGAAAATTTGCCTACATGCCAACCCCTGATCATAACTATTTGTTGGAATTAGGCTTGAGATCCAATGAGTTTGCTGATTTGCTTGGGAAATTAAATATTTTGGATATTACCGCCCAACTCAAAACTCTTAATCCATCCATAAATCAAGTGAGGATTTTTAGTCGGCATGGCTATTCATCAGCTGAACCCAATTACAAGCCAGATCCTGCCACAGCACAAATTATTCAGGCCGTCTACGACACACAAAAAACTCACGAAATAGAGGATAAGGTGAGAAAACGCTATACGCGCTATATTTTTGTCAATTTAAAAGACGAGGACATTTCTCTTGGTTCTGATCCCAGCAGAGTGATTGAACTGACTTATAATAATCTGAATTATCAATAAGCTCATGGAAAAGAAAGTCAACTTTCTTGGAAGTGGTAGGTTTTACTAATATATCTTACCAATCCTACGTGAAGAGGCTACTTTTTTGCTGGACGATGGGATTTGCAGCCCCGTCCGCAACGTTTGGGTCGTTTACCGAAGTGCTTAAGAAACTGTAAGTACAACAAATTGACGAAATACAACGCATTGATTGATGAATAGATTGGATTAATTCGTTGTACTTGATTGTTGTACTCATTTTACTCATATCATTTTATAATTTGAACTGTGATGTATGTGATTTATGTGATTAGTCTGATAAATAGCCATCATATCAATCACAACAGTACAGTAAACAATTCTGATTCAGACAAAAAAGGAGTCATCTTATGCCAATAAATACCTTTGAAATACCACCACCTACATCACCGCCATTCAAACCGGAACGTCTAAAATAGGCTGGCGTTATGCGACTAAAACCCTACCCGGGGGGCAAGAAACTTACTATAAAATTCCTCTCACCCTTGAAGACTCACTCAATCCGCATGAGGGCGATATCGTGCCCCAACGCCTCCGACATGCTCAATGTAGTATTGATATTTTTGACATGCTCTGCAATCGCTACGCAGACGATCCAACGGTGGGCGTGTTTTATGATTTTTTTCCCCAGGTTCCACCTGGGGCTATTCACATTCAACCCTTTCAGGGTTGGCGCATCCCTGAACATTTTTCCCCAGGTTCCACCTGGGGAAAAGAATAGCCCCAGGTGGAACCTGGGGCTATTCACATTCAACCCTTTCAGGGTTGTGTGGGGGGGCAAGAATAGCTTTAGTTCCACCTGTGGTAAAGCGGGAAAATAGAAATGCGCCCACCAATACCTGCCGATAAAACCCAACAAAGAGGGTTGTTTATTAAGTCAAACCACATCCGTGTTATTTTGTGTGTCAGACAATAAACAACGTTTCAGACTTGCAGATATGGAAACGGGCGAATGGTTGCTAACCGCTCAAGAAGAAAGGGAGGCTCGTTTGGAAGAAAGGAAGGCTCGTTTGGAAGCCGAAGATCGGACAGATAAAGCACAAGCACAAGTAAACCAGGCCCAACAACAAATCCGCCAATTAATGGAACAGTTACGTCAACTGGGGGTTGAGCCGGAGAATGGATAATAGCCATAACGGATAGCATCCCTCAAAGGGATGCTATCCGTGAAGTTAGAGTGCAAGGCGTACCTTGCACCACATAGGAGTGCAAAGCGTATTTTTAATTCGTTTATTTCTGGGATTCGCTGTACTTACTGACAGGTAAGATTGAACACACTTAGCGCGGGCGCAAAGGAACCTGAAAAAGACGTGCAAGGTTCGCCTTGCACTCCTAGGATCGAAGAAAAATTAACTTCCCCCTTGATTGGGTTTAGTGCCCTTTAGGGTACTTGAGCTATTAGACAACTGTCTTTCACGCAAAAGTAAAACTTTTGCGTGAAAAGCTGTTGGCGGAAGTTATTTATTTGCAGATCCCTAGTCAATGTGCAAGGTTCGCCACTCCTTAGAAGAACTCACTCATGATTGGCTGCTTATTTTCACGTCAATCAGCGTTTGATAAGCATTGTTGATGACATTTTGCTTTTTCAATTCAAAACCAAGTTCGTCTTCAATGTTTGAAGTCACTCTTCTTCTGATCTCTTCGTTGATCTCAAATCTCTTTTCCCGAAAGAGTTGCAAAAGTGTTTTGTCCAGTTCTTCAAAGTAATTTTTGATACCCCGTTTAATGTATTCGTTGATGGTGGCTTGTTGGCCACGGATGAAGTCGATCATCTTATTTTCATACAGGTTTAACGCCAATTCGATCATTTCATCCAGTGTCTTGTTTTCACTGAATGAGTGTTGCGCCATTTCCACCCCTAACGACTCAATGGTGTCTCCATAATTAAACAAAAGCACATCACAATGCCCTTTGATTCTGGCTAACAAGTCTCTGTCACCTAATTTGTCATTGAGATCTAAAACCTCGTCGGGCAGAGAACTACTGTCTTTTAAGTCGTCAAGCAGTTTCAGGGAAAACGTTTCAACGATATTTTCTTGCACTAAGGATTGCAAGTGTTCTCGAAACATTTTGGAGATAGGTAACTTATCCTCCAGTTTTTGGGGTAAACGACTCAGATTTCGGATGATGTCGGGGCCTTTTACCAACTCATCTTTGAGTTCTTGTCTATTTAAGATTTTCACCGCCTCAGTCAGTTCGGCTTCAAATCCCTGTTGTTTGTCCTCGGTCCAGAGAACCAAGTTTTGTGAAGTCACCGTCCGTATAATACCTTCTCGGATTTTTTGGTTAACAATATCCTCCAAATCACTCAGGATTTTAGCCGTTCGTTTGTCGGTTTCTCGTCTTATGATAAAATCCTTAAAACTTTCCTCATCTTCGGTAGGTTCTCTATAAAGCGGTTTTAATTTGTCAAGCAGCCGAGTTGACAATTCACGACACGCTTTTTTGGCATCTTCGAGAAACGCCTTCTTAGTCGTATTGCTTAAGTAAGCAAGCAACGCTTCTTTCATTTGCACAAAATCTTGGATTTCTGGGATAGAGTTAATCAAATCCCTCGCTTTTTCACGACTTCGTGGCACTTCACCGACAAATTTTTCCAACACATCGATAGACTTTTCAAGCCCACTGCCTTTCAGTTGATTTTCTTCAATGAGTTTCAACAGTAAATACAACAAAGCAGTCACTTTAAAGACGCGCTCACGCTTGACGTTAAATTGATGCTCACGCACTTTGGTATCGAAAAGGGTGTTGCTCTCTTTTCGCAGCTGTTTACCAGCGGTATCCCATTGGTTGATAACCCAAAAAGCCCGTTGCAAAACTTCTGGCCTTTGTTGATGAATTTCATCCAGTAATTCGATTTCCTCGCCTTCCAAAAGCTTTAAAACAACGGTGGTAACCACAAAGGCTTTAGCCTCTTTTGCGACATAAAGTTTGATAATTTCTTTATGTCGTGGATTGACACCCTCTAAACTGGGCAAATCAAGTAACACCACCCCTTGTTCCGGGATATTGTTTTCAGTCAGAAACACTTCCACTTTGTCGATAAACAAAACATCTTTGTTTTCATTGTTTTCAGTCACATAAGTGGCAATTTCGGACAGGTTGATTTCCTTCTTTTGCCCATTAAAGTCCGCGCCTCTCGCAATCAGCATCTTGAGTTCATCAAAAAATTTGCTTTGACTAAAAAAAGGCGTACTTGAGAATTGTACAACCTCAGTAATGTTTTGTTGAAGCCTACTGAGGAGATCTTGATCGTTCAACTTGACAAGATCGAGAATGTATTGTTCCCCTTTCCCTAAGGCACTGGCGATTTCCAGAATATAAAGGTTTCTGAGTTCCCGTTTTTCGGTTTCACCCAGATAATGAATAACTGCATAATCCCGGTTGCCTTTTTTAACATGCGTAGGGATAACCGTAAAAGACTTAGCCGCTTCTGGCAGAATATTTCTGCCCAGAATGGCATTAATCACCATTGACTTACCCGCCGAAAAACTACCAATAAAAGCGACTGGAAATACGGGGGATTTAAGACGATCAATCCAAGTTTGTTTATCGCTAAGGTATGATTTAAAGTTGTCCGACAACTCTAAATACTGTTCCACATTTTGATAGGCTTGAAATACCTGCTCAAAATGTTCTACATACTCAGTATATTCAGTTCTTTCCATAACACGTTCTTTCGTTCTATAGATGTAATCGCTTTACGGATACCATCCTGAACCAAGGGTGGTATCCGTTAGACGGGTGAAATTTACGTCATAAGTAGGTACACATAAATATTTTAACATTTTCGGTGTGCCAAATTAGACATTGCCGGGCAATGTCTTGAGCGCAAAAAAAGTTAAGATATTTTTGTGTACCTACATACTTGAAACACCCCCACTTAAACACAGCTGGAACCTGCTTCTGGGAAAAGGCTCCTGACATGCTTTTGAAAAATGGACATAAGACTATTGCCTTTATAATAATTAATTAAACTAACATCTCTTTCCACGGTAGCCAGATGCACACCATGGTACTGAAGAGTTAAAAGGCATTGTTAAACTAAGCCGGCTATGTCGCCATAGCCGACTCGTCTTCAAAACCGTGCTTGACACTTTCACGTCACACGGCTCCTCTGTTAAGCTTATTTCCACAATTTTCATTGCTTCTTCTACAATAAATTTTCATTTATGGCATTATTAACAATACCCTTATCTGGAACCTTCTAATGTTTCCACTAGTTACATCAAATATTAGATATTTGGAATTTGCCCAAATTGATATTGTTACTCATATAAACTTAAAAGTGTGTACGTCTGCATATCCCAATCATTACAATTGAGCATTAGCTTCTTACACAATCCTTTCCACAATTAGCGCAGGTTAATCAAACCCCGTTTCTCTCTAAATCTTTTCAAATTCTAGCCCTTATTGTGGATTACCCCGTTCCCTTCTGGAAGGTAATACGTGACCTTAGATTCTATCTATGCCCCTGCTATTCTCTGTGGGTAGCGCACTTTTTAACATAAATCCATGCCCCATAGCTTAGTACCCTTACTGTTAACTATGTACTTTTCCCTTCAAGAAGGCTTTATTCCGATAGTTCTGTTTGCACATAACCGTAGTAACGATCTAGACACTTTTAGGATTGTTAACTATCCCATTGAATGCCATTATCCCAGCTTCACCAGAAGGCTGATTACTTCCTCCCAATGTGGGAAGTTAGAGCGAAGGCGGCTACACGCCAAGCGTTTACTTTCAAACGCACATCATTTGAGTTATCCTTAATATTTCTCTTAAGTCCTTGGTTTATATAGCTTTTACGCTACTTTTGCCAAGAACTGGTCGCACTTGTTGTAGGGAACATTATGTCAAACTACATTTTTTTCATTAATTATTTATTTATTTCAGATAATTATAAAAATAATTAAGAAAAATAAAGCATCCCTCGAAGGGACGCTATCGGTTATGGCTATTTGTAAAGGGAGATTATGCCAACGAAGGTTCATCAATCATTTCGAGGGGTGGCTTGTCAAATAATTTTGTCAGTAAATCACTCAGTTCATGCTTTTCATCCCATATTTTTTCCAAAAGAAGTCCTTTTGCTTCAGTCTCTTCTGGATCGAGTTTTGAAAAATCATAATAAGAATCAACCGCCGGTATATATTTTGGCGGTAAATTTGGCGGCTGGATCAAACAACACCGCTGACATTGCAACTCATCATCAAGCTCTATTGAATAGAGAAAACCATCAACCGGATTTACTATCAATTCACGCAGAGAAAGTTTTTGTGTCACATAAAATCTGAGCGTTTTTCGAGTGACTCTAAAAACTAACCATCTATTACACTGTTCATCGACATCACACCAGTAATAAAGGTAGCTGTCGCCATATTCATTTTCAAAAAGTGTCAACAAGGGCCCCTCAAAATAGATTAAATCCACTATATCTCTCAGATTGAGAGAAAAATTATCCAACGGATAACCAACAATTTCTTGCATTTTTCGGTCCTCAATCTAATGAAGAAACAATACGAAATTTTTTTGGTAGCTGAGTGTCGGAAAAGGAGTGCAAACTGAAATGCCCTTTGTTATCTATTTGAGAAACCACACCATCCTCTTTTTCAATGATTCCCTGAGCAATGTGTGTCCCAATAATGTCGCTAATATTAGGATTATCCCTTTTGAGTTCTGCATATTGTTTCCTGATATGTTCTAGGGTATCAAAGAATGACAATGCATAACCGTGACATTTGCTGGAATCTTTTTTAAACCGTCTACCGTTTTGACGAGCGGGTTTTATTATTAGCACTGGCAAGAAATTATTCTTATAATTATTATGAGTTTCTTCAAAAACAAATCTGAAAGCTACTCTTTTACAAGACGTATAGTCAAAGGGGGGGGCACTGAACAAAAAGTGCTTCAATATATTTTTGGTATTTGAAGGACATTAATCGTTTTCCAATTTGGTTTTCCAATTATTTTAACCTAATGATGCAAGGCTATCGGCTAATCCTAAACAAATCGTTATTTTGAAAGCCAAACCAAAGCGTCAGCATCGCATCCGTCAAATCACTACCTGTCTATAGTTTTTCATATAAATAATTTCACACCATTTTACAACCGACATTTAGCATACTTTTGTTTCAAATTTATATTTATATTTTATAACTTTAGGACTTACGCATTGACAGAGTTTCAAAACTGTTTATCACATAATAATCAATCACTTAACAATTGTTGTCACCTTTTTAAAAAGGGTAAAAACCGACTTTGGGTGAGCTGCCATAAATATTGAATTATCGGTATATTTCGTTCAAGCATCAAAGCCTCAACCTGTCAATGCGTAAGTTTTAAACTTATTGATTTATTTAGAACTAGGTAAATATGCACGATTGTTCATGGGGTGGGAAAACCCTATCACATCAATTGTTATTTTAAGGGACGTGTGAAGCCCAAAGCTTGCTGGACTTTGATTAAAAAAAAAACGCCAATTATCAATGTTATATATAAGTGTTTTCGCATGGCCGTGCCTTGAAACTTTTTCATAATAAATCAATAGGTTAAAAAATAAAATTTTCTAGTAAAGGTATGCGGAATGTCGGATAAAATCAAGCACTTAAAATTAAATCGGTATAATGCCTATTTGATATCATAAAAGCGGCTTACAGTAAATGGGAATTACTAACGTGAGTTCGACTTTAAATATCAAATAGTTATAAAATAATTGAATAGAATCAATTGGTTGTATATATTCTCTTTTTTATCAATAAGTTAAAAACTCCGGGAAATGGCAGCGACAATCGAGAGAAAGTCTGTGAAAAACACCTTATTACCATTATAATTATAATGATTTAATGTGTTAAAAAGTATTTATAATCAATGAATTACATATAAATTTATGATTAAAAACCGGTTTCATAACTTATTGAAAAATAAAGTCGAACTCACGTTACTAATCTATTGTTTCGTTCATGATGTAAGAAATCCCTGAAACACATCAATTCCTAATTCCCATTACTATTTTGTGCTAAATTCCTCAAAAGCACTTTCCCCCAAGTTATAAATAGCAGTGATAATCCGATCTTCTATATCGTCGGCTTTCCGAGAACCACATCGATTATGGTTTAAAAATAGCGCAAATCCAAAAATTTGTCCATTTGAACTTTCTACATAACCGGCTAATGTACTAACCCCCTTCAAACTGCCCGTTTTAGCCCGCGTTTTTTCACGCGCTGGGGAATTTCTTAAACGTTGGGCATAGATGTCGTTTTTTCCCATGATATGTAATGCAGCGATAAAATCGGGCCCAATGTCAAAACGTGAATACATAGCTGTCAGTAAATCGGTTATCGCACGAGTTGTCATCCGGTTTTTTCTTGATAAGCCAGAACCATCTACTATCACTACACCTTCAGTGTTGACATTATTTATGCGTAAAAAATCATCTAACAGTCTTAAACCTTCTGCATGTGATCCCGGTGTTCCATAACGTTCCGCAGCGATGGTTTTGACAATGTGTTCGGCCGTCAAATTATTGGAGTAAAGATTTAACTCCTTTAAAATCAATGATAAAGGTTGCGAAAAGTGTTTGTACAGTTTGTTTGCGTCGATTCGGCTAGAAACGGTTTTAGTTTCACCGTTTATCTTGATGCCTATTTGCAGTAAAAGTGCCCGGAAAGTTTCGGCCGCATAGTGTGTTGGGTTATTGAGATTGAGATAAACCACCTTTTCTGGCGCATTGACAGGTAGCTGTCCTCTGACCTCTATTTCTACCTCGCCCGGTTGGTTTTCATGTCGATGTGCCCATACTGTGTGTTTACTCCGCCTGCTTGTGGTTTTCCCGGTATTACGCAAATGTATATAAGCAGGGGCCGGATCCAACCACGCATTGACTGTATCTCCCACAGAAGCGCCCGGCTGAATATGTGCAGCAATGGTATTGAAATTCAGGGATAATGCGCTCAGTTTGGCATCATAAGGCCGTTGCCCCCGTTTTTCTTCCTCCCATTCTGGGGCTAATTCATACTCATCAAAAAAATGCGTATCGACGACTAAATTACCGGTAATCTCAAAAATGCCACTGGCTTTAATTTGGGTGGCGATAGTCCAGAATTGTTCGGTAGACAGTCTCGGATTACCACCGCCGCGTATGATTAAATCACCTTGGATCAAGCCATTATTTCGCGTCCCACTATACAAAAATTCGGTTTTAAAACGATATTCAGGACTTAAGTAATGGAGGGCGGCGGCGGTGGTAACGAGTTTCATCACAGAGGCGGGCAATAAGGGTACAACGGGATTACGTGCGTAGACGATTTCGCCATCGGGCAACGCAACTACGTTGACAGAGGTTTGACTGCTATCTAAACAACTTTCTTTCAAAACTTTGTCAATCTGCTGAGTCAGTCGTGAATTGGTTTGTGAGTAGGTGGGGACAGTCAACAACAGACTGAGCCAAAAAAGAGGAAAAAAAAGACGATAGCGTAAGTGGGAATTTAACATGTTGAAAAGTTTAAAAATTCATAAGTTCAGGAGAAATTCAGAAATGAGTGGTTTCGGGAAGTTTAGTACAGCGAATCCCAGAAATAAATGAATGAGGGGAATAGTCGAGTCAACGTTTTCGTATCAAGAATTCGTGTCCGTCTTAGGATTTGCGTGCATATCATGCACTTTCCCCAAAATCCCCCTAACACCCTTTCCTTTATCAAAGGGGTAACCTAAATAACTTATTAAAAATATGATATAATAAATTTAAATTAAAAATTAGCTCAGACGGGGGGGTTATCCCTAGTACTCTGTCAATGTTCTATTGACGGGTAAAAGGAGTCCAAGATTTTCGAAGAACTGTCCAAACTAAAGTTGGCCGACTCCTGAGCCAACTATTTTACCCGTCAAAACCAAGTTGACAGGATACTAGGAGTCTGTCGGACTTAACAGCTAACCTATTGTTTATACTGCAATTTAAATTTCGCCACCATTTAGTAAATTACTTGTATATCAATAACTTAACACAACAAGCCCGACAGACTCCTAGGGTGTTGATTTTAAGCTTTTTTTGAACGGTATTTGTCATGCTGGTTTTATGTTAATAACGATAATTTTCAACCCCTCCCTTCGACATCCTTCGACTAGCTCAGGAACCAAGCTCAGGGAACACAGGGTTGATCTGATTTTTGGGTTTTTTCCCCAGGTTGCACCTGGGGCTATTCACATTTTCAGGCAAATGTTTCGCGGAGCGAAACATTTACCTGAAAGGCAAAAGTTTTTGCACGCAAAAACATTTGCCTGAAAGGCTAAAGTACTTTGAGCTAAACTTTAGCCTGAAAAACCCTTTCAGGGTTGTTTTATTCCATTTTAAAAATATGGATATTTTTGGCCAAGGTATGGATGATTTGACAAACACCAAACCAGCATGAAAAATACCGGCCAAAAAAAGCTCGAAGTACACACCCTAGGGTTATCCCTAGCAGCCTGTCGAATTAATCAACTAACTCATTGATTATTAACGCGTTTAAATAATTATAAATGTTATAGAAAACAATGACTTAACGACATTCTCCGACAGGCTGCTAGGGTGTTTACTGGAAGCTTTTTTTTTCAAAACGTTTCATGCCTGTTTTGTGTCTTTTAAATTGTGAATTGTGTTCGCGCAAAAACTTTAGGCGCGAATTGTGAACGGTGAATTGTGAATGAAAAAACCGCACATATATCTGGCATGAATCAAACCCCGCTAAAAAAGCTCTCAATCAACACCCTAGGGTTATCCCTCATCATTATACACAAGTATTTAAGCATTGGATTTTAATGATATTTATGTAGCCCACCTCGTTTTTTTTTGCCCACCTTAAGCTTAGTGAGCAAGAAAAATACCTTGCCGGCCCCCTACATTTTGACTTATGTATTTGATTTTAATGATATTTATGTAGCAAGTTTTTTTTGCCCACCTTAAGCTTAGACGGTGGGCAAGAAAAAGACGAGGTGGGCTACATTTTGACTTATGTATAACGATGAGGGTTTCCTTAAGGCTATTCACATTCAACCCCTTCGGGATTTATTTATTTCATACTGTGTGCTTTGGTGAAAAAGATTGCAGCCGAGATTTCTCCCCCAGGTTTCACCCTCATCGTTATACACAAGTATTTAAGCATTTGATTTTAATGATATTTATGTAGCCCACTTCGTTTTTTTTGCCCACCTTAAGCTTAGACGGTGGGCAAGAAAAAGACGAGGTGGGCTACATTTTGACTTATGTATAACTCGACTATCAAGTTTTTTGTAACTTATTGATTTAAAATTAAATAAAATTAAATATTATTTTAGTGTCTAAAAACTCATTTCCTTAAAAATCAGTGAGCTGCATGTCTGAACACTTGCCGGAAGTGATTGCTGCAAAGCTAAATAGCGTCAAAAACTTGATAGTCGAGTATAACGATGAGAGGGTTATCCTGGGGTGGTGAAAATCAGGTTCCGTATTGATTCAAAAGTTGACCCAGTTTTTGTTCATAGTTATTAAAAACAATCACTTACGCTTTTGTTTTGACTTCATAATTCACCATTCACCATTTTTACTGGTTAAAACAGATACCATCCCTCAAAGGGATAGCATCCGTAAAATTTACCTTTAAAAACAGATACTATCCCTCAAAGGGATAGCATCTGTAAAATGGGTTTCAATTCAAAATGGGTATAATTACCCATTACCTATTACCCATCTTTCTCAGATTTTTCGTCATCACCGTTGTAACCTCTCTCCTGTTTATATTGTGTCACCAAATCCGTTTTGAGTTGGATACCACGTTTGGGAGGCATTTTCTTCCTTGATGTCCTTGACGTAGTTGGTTTTGCCTCTTCGCTCGTCGCGGTTTCCGTGCTAGGTACTGTCGCTTCCGTAGCCTCTTGAGGCAGTTCCGTTTTTTCAGCACGGGGAGGTGCTACAGCTGATGGTTCACTCGACGGTGCTTCCGTGCGAGAGGCTGACGTTTCGGTTATTTCCGGTGTTGCTTTGGCCTCAACCTCTGTGCTTGATGCTGAGGGGGCGGCAGTTGACGACTCACTCGCTGGTGTTTCTGTCATTTCCGGTACTGCTTTGACTTCAGCAACTTCAGCCGTTTTTTCAGCACTCGGCTCAGAGGGTGCCGCGGTTGGCAGTGTCTCCTTGCTAGGGGGTGCCGTTGTTTCAGGGGGTGCCCGGCTTACCTCAGGGGCTGCACCTTCGGCCTTTGGTTTTTCGCTAGGCGCGACACTTGTCGGCTGACTGGGTGGTGATGTCTGATTACCGGGAATTTCCGCCGATATTTTCCGTCCTATACCGCCCAAGGTACTGAAAATCAAGATGAATATGGCACGTATGATATAAAAAACCATCTTCACCGCCCCAATAACCATATTAATCACGTTAATAATCGTAAAAACCAGCCCGATGATAGCGCTCCAGATACGCAACCATAATGGCATTGGCGGGGGTGGCGGTGGTGCTTCTTCTTTTGCGTCTGTGGAAACCAGATACTCGTAAGAATCAGGGGTCATTCCACACAGGGCCGCTGGCCCAATACTGATACAACCCAACGGAATGACTACCAGCGTCAGCAACGTAGCAACGAGTACGCCAAATAGCAAGGAAATTGCCATGCCTTGGAAAATGGGATCAAATAGAATGACAAAGGCACCGGCCACCAAAGCAAAAGCTGTAATCAATATGGGGCGAGTCCGCGTTTTACAGGCTAAAATAACCGCATCTGTTATAGGTGTACCCCGTTCAATTTCATGGATAGAGTAATCTACCAGCAAAATTGAGTTGCGCACAATGATGCCAGCCAGAGCAATCCAGCCTATCATGGAAGTGGCGGAAAATTCGGCATCTAGCAAATGATGCCCCGGAATGATACCTAGCAGCGTCAGTGGAATGGGCGCCATAATGATGGCAGGTACGATAAAGTTACCAAACAACCACACTACTAATACGTAAATCAATATCATGGCCGCCGCAAACGCGAGTCCCATGTCACGAAAGGTTTCATACGTGACTGTCCATTCGCCAGTCCATTCAAAGCCAGATTGTCCAAGGGCTGAAGGGGGAGCAATGTATCGGTCACAGAAATGCATCACCCATAAGTCCGTACAACCCGCATTCACCAAATTGATGCCATCTGGCGTTTCGTAGTCCTTTAACAGACTTTCAATTTCAATCATGCCATAAATTGGGGCACTTTGACTGTACGCCTGTGTTTCTTTATCGTAAAGGCCTACCGAATCACCCACCACATACTCAACCGGGCGCAAGTCTTTTTGATAATAAATGGGGTCTTGTTCCACCTCTTTGAAGCTGCCCAATTCAGCGAGGGGCACTATCCCACCGCCTTGGGTAGGAATCGGCAAATCATACAAACGGCTCAATTGTGAACGCTCGGTGAGCGGCACTTGAATCACAATGTAAGTCGGTTCAAGCGCGTTGCCTCGTTTGATATCGCCCAGTTTAAATCCCCCCAATGCCATCGCTAAAGTATTGTTGATGGTATCGACAGAAATACCACGCCGCACCGCTTTCTCGGTATCCACCTCAAAGTGCCAAGCCTTGTGCGGCCCGGCCATGTAATTATCCACATCATCCAGAATTTCAGCCTTTTCAAATATCTCTGTCACTTTTTGGGCAACTTCGCGGCGCGTTTTATCATCAGGCCCATAAATTTCAGCCACGATGGATTGCAGTACCGGGGGCCCCGGTGGCATTTCTACCACAGTGATTTTAGCCGGACTGTTGAACTCTTTCAGTAACGCTTTTAATTCCAACCGTGCTGCGACAGCAATTTCATGGCTACTACGATGGGGCTCAAAATAGCAATCGCGTGTTTCTTCCTCCCAAAACGTAAAGCCACATTTTTTCTTTTCAAGTTGCAGATGAATATCAGCCTGCCAAGGCTTCTGGCGCAAATAGTAATGACGCACCATCCCGTTAAAGTCGAAAGGTTGCGAGAGGCCAACATAAGTTTGCAACGCAATGACTTCTGGAAACTTCTCAGGATCGCGCAGTTTTTCAACCAATTGATAAGTCAAATTAGCAGTCACCGGAAAAGCGGTGCCTTCAGGCATATCAATAAAAACATTAAATTCTGGTTTATTGTCCAGCGGCAACATTTTGACTTCAACTGATTTGAAATAAAACATTGAGCAAGCAGCAAAAAACGAGAAAATCAACAGGAGCAAAAATCCCCACCCAAGAATGCGGTTGGTAAACAAGGGTGGCAAAATGTTGCGGAAAAACCGTTCCCATCTTTGATTGGTTTTGTGTTCTTTGAGTTCCGCTTTTTGTAGGGTTGCCAATGAGGGTTTTAAACGCATGGCTAACCAAGGCGTAAAAACAAATGCGGCAAACAAAGAAAATATCATTGCCACCGAACCTAAAGCGGGGATAGGCCCCATGTAGGGCCCCATCATGCCCGATACAAATCCCATTGGTAACAAGGCTGCTACCACGGTAAATGTTGCTAAAATAGTCGGATTGCCAACTTCGCGCACGGCATCGACAGCAGTCATTGTGTCCGTTTCACCTTGTAGCAACCAACGACGGTAAATATTTTCTATGACCACAATCGCATCATCGACCAAAATACCGATGGAAAAAATCAACGCAAACAAGCTCACGCGGTCAATGGTATAACCTAATATCCACGCCGAAAATACCGTAATTAAAATCACCACCGGAATGACTAAGGTCACCACAATAGCGGGACGCAACCCTAAAAAAAATAAAACCAGTATGGTGACAGCCCCAGTCGCGATGAATAATTTTTTAATTAAACCATTGACTTTGTCATTAGCACTTTGTCCATAATTGCGGCTGACTTCCACATGCACATTGTCTGGAATGACGGATGTTTTTCGGAGTGTATCGATGTGGCCCAAAATGTCCCTAGTCACTTTGACCCCATTGGTACCAATCTTTTTCGAGACTGCGATGGTAACAGCAGGGGCACCGTTGACTTCTGGCACGGTGGTATCCTGAGCCAGCCAAAAAGTGTCATGTTTCTCGTAAGCCGGGCCAGAAAAATAGTTGACGAGTTGATAGGCTTCTTTCTCCGGTCCTAGTGTCACCGAAGCGACATCGCGCACATACACGGGTGTACCTTTGTAGGTACCCACCACCAACTGTTCGATTTCTTCAGCACTGCTTAAAAATTTGCCGGTGTACACAGTAAAATGTATATTACCGGCTTCCACAAAGCCTGCACTGGTTTCGCTATTGGCCGTTTGTATGGTTTGAGCCACTTGTCCGATGCTGATGCCATAAGCTGATAAATCTTGAGGCTTGACTTCAACCAACACCTGCTCAGCCCGTCCGCCTACCACAAAACTTTGCCCGGTGTTAGGAATGCCCTTGAGGCTTTGCATCACTTCCAAAGCCAGTGTGCGTAGAGCACCATCATCCAAGCTGTCAGACCACAAGGTTAAAGTCACAACCGGCACATCATCAATGCCTTTTGGCTTCACCAGTGGCAGCATAACGCCGGGCGGCATTTTTTCCATATTTGACTGCAATTTGTCATGGACTTTAAAAATGGAATGCTCCAACTCTTCGCCCACTTCAAACTGCACAGTTACCATCCCCTGTCCCCGTTCCGCGGCCGAGTACACATGCTCGACTTTTGGAATTTCACTCATAATACGTTGCAGCGGCTCAATGGCTAAACTGGCAACTTGCTGTGCGGATGCCCCGGGATATTGAACAAAAATATCCACCATGGGCACAGAGATTTGGGGATCTTCTTGACGAGGTGTCAAGAATAAACCCAATATTCCCATGAATAACATGGCGACTAAAAACAGTGGCGACAGGGGTGAGTGAATAAAAGTTTGCGCCATCTTCCCTGCCAAACCCAAAGAAGGCTGTGGCGGGTTCTCTATCGAAGAGTATTGGTCAGTCATGCGGATTTAAATTTGAATAATTAGAATTGAGAATTTAAAAATAGAACAAAGGGAGACATCGCTAACAAGGCGTTTTTCCTGACACCTTATTGACCACGACAATATCGCCTTCCCTCAACCCACTGATAACACTAACAAAATCACCCAGATGAGTTTCAAGACCACTAACGCGAGAGGCGGGAATTGTTTTGCCAAGCCGTACTAGATGTCGTTCGTGTTTGTTATTCTTGAAAACGCAGATAGCCGGCAAACTACCCCGCCGAACCACAGCCGTCTCCGGCACTAAAAGTAACTTTTGTTCACCCGCTTGTACATCCGGCACATCGACTTGAGCGTATTGACCTGGACCAACATACTGGCCATCCTCACTCTCGGTATCCACAGACAAATCAAACTTGACTTTGACGGTGTGGCGTTGTTTATCCGCGATGGGAAAAATTTGTGCCACCGTGACAATCACATGCTCATCAAGCACATCAAGCTTAGCCGAAACTTGTTTGCCTACCTTCAAACCGCGGACTAAACGAGCCGACACATCCACTTCAATTTGCAAATGCCCGATGTCAGCAAACTGCAATAAAGGTTGACCCATCATGACGGTATCACCAACTTCGACAAATTTTTCGATGATCACCCCGTCAAACGGTGCTTGACTTCCCGTATCACGCAGCTTGACCTCAATTTGATCAATCTGTGATTTGGCTTGCCACAATGCGCTACGTGCTTGCTCGATTCGGCTACCATAGCTATGCAATTGAGCGCGACGGTCAAGCACATCGTCGCTTCGTCCGAACAAGTCACTGATGGGTTTGGTAAAAATTTGATCGAATAGATATGGAATCCCCATACCCCCTGGTGCTTTGTCAAGAGAGTCAGGCGAATGCTTTTGCTGAAAATATTGCATGCCGGCATCGCGAAGCGTCGTGTTAGCCTGATACCACTGGGCGATAGCGGCATCTCGTTTAGCCAACAATGCCTTATCATCCAACGCCACCAAAACAGTCTTTTCCCTAAACCAATCACCTTCTTCGCCGGCGATCTGTATCACCTCTCCCGGTGATTGCGCCTTAAATGTGACCTCTGTTTTAGGTATTACAGTGCCACTTAACGTCACTGGGGGGCTGATATCGTAAGCGCGCACTTCATAAGTGAAATAGTCAGCAGCATACACATTACATAAGCACAAAAACAGGCTGATGAAGGTTGCTCTGCTAATAAATTGTTTGAACATGTTGTTTATTTATACCTCGTCAATAACGTGAAAGACTTGTCATGCACAAAAGCCACTTAACCCCCTTAGATATAGTTAGTGCCTGAACGATAACCCTTTGCCATAGTATCAGATCGATGAACAGAGAAATCTTAACATGTTGATAATCAAAAGATTTCGTGAGCTTTGCTTGAAATGCGTGTTTTCGTCCAAGCACTAGTTAGTAAACATCACCAGTGCTATAGATTGGAAGACAAATTGGAGTCAATAGTCAAAGCTAAAGCTTACTGCACACTGCCTAAAGGCGAAACTTCGTTACCATAAAATCCCCCTACCCCCGTAACGAAAGTGTGGGTTAGGGAGAATTTTTCCGAACCGTTCCCTTACCAGCTATAGCACTGATGCGAACCTCGGCTAGGTGCTGACACGTCCCATCACCGTAAAACTTTTCACAAACGGCCCAGCCATGCGTGGATCTTTAACCATGGCACCGTAGTCGCCGGTTTTGAATTTCAGTTTGCCGCCGACGTAAGCCATGCCTAAGCTTGCCATGCCTAAGCCTTTTTCGAGCCAAGTATTCCAGTTCTCAGGAGAGGCACGTAAATCCCAATTCATTTCTTCGTCTTTGTACGCACCAGCACTCATGGCTTTGCCATTTTCAACTACCAAAATGCCTTTCGGTTGCTCATCACCAACAAACCCATAAGCAATGTTGGAACTAAAATTGATCTTGGCAAGTGCGTCTACGATTTCCGGTTCTTTATTCCATTCTTCCATATAGGCTTTCATCCAATCGTCTGAAAATAATTCAGCCATGTTTTTTTCCTCGTCAGTCACATGAATTTATAAAATGTTGAAATATCAACACTTTCTTTAAACCTTTGAAACAGTCTATTGCATTGCTAATCCTGCCAAAGGTGTCGCTTTAGAGAAAGCCAAAAAATCAATTATCATCCCATGCTCAAATTTTTATAAGTGATTGATTTTTAAATACTCACCTCAAACTCAGCCGGATAATAAAACAAACGATGTTGCTGAATAATCAATGACTTATTCATAAAATTGAGCACTGCGCAATTATCTAAACAAAGAATCCAAGTTTTTTGAATTGGCGTTTGGGATAATTATTTTTTTGGACTTCCTTAAATAAAATGATAAATGATAAATGATAAATGATAAAGCTCGTTATCGACTTTTACTCTTTGACTTAAAGTTGATACGAGCGGCTATGCTCAGCAAGGGAACAAATTTAACTATTTTAATAACTCATGTTACGCACAACGCTTCAAAATGAGTCCAGAGGGGCAACCATATTCGAAGCAAAAGTTTTTGCGCGCAAAAACTTTTGCTTCGAAAGGATTGCCCCTACATTATATTGTAGGGGCAATCCTTCGCGGTTGCCCCTTTCATTTAACAGCCATAAACCATCTCAAATCGCGAATAGCAAACAACGACCTTCGCATTTCATTTAACGGCCGTCTAACAATTTAAAATCGCGAATAGCAAACAACGACCTTCGCATTTCATTTAAAAACTCTATGACGCACAACGCTAGCTCGAGAGTCCAGAGGGGCAACCATAAAGGATTGCCCCTACATTTCGTTATATATTGTCATCTCTTCATTCAGTTTTCTATAGATGTTCAGATAAATAATTTCACAAATCCCAGGTGGAACAAAGGGCTATTCACATTTTCAGGCAAAATTCTAGAAAAATCTTTTGCCTGAAAACCCCTACGGGGTTGTAGGGACGTTGGTTATAGCCGAGCTTGAGCTATGTGCCTGAAAAACTATAGAAAAACTGATTCCGAGATGGGCAATCCGTAGCGAAAGCCCTTTCACCAAACATCATCATGGTATGGAACTTTCCGCTTTATTGCACAAACTGTAACATCGTCGAAGCAATGTGCGTAACATCAGTTAATAAACAAAAATAATTCAATAATTATTTGAATTAATTAAAAAAACACCGTTTTTCTCTGTATTCCTCTGTGGGAACGAAGTGCCCTCTGTGTGTATAAACACGCGCAAAACCCCAACACGATTGATGTTTCTTAGGAATTAAAAATATGGCTACCTTTGCCCACCGCGGCACTTTGTCATTTCGACTGAAGTCCGAAATCTTGAAAACTCAATATTCCTCGCATTCGCTCTTCATTATGAACAACTCAGGTGTATCGCCTTTCGTTCCTAGCCAAAAATAGCAATATTTTCGTGAACTGCAAATGCCGAATAGCGAATGGGTAAGATAATAACTTTATCTTTCAGTCAGTTATTCGTTACGTGCTGAATATTTTGTGGTTTAAAAAAATTTTCTGGCTGTAAATCCCCTCTTTAAATTTAATTTGTAATGAAAATTCAAATAGTTATTTTAGGCCCGTAAAATTTACGCCCGTAAAATCAAAAAAGCTCAATTGATGAAGACATCTGCTATTCGTTATTCGCTATTCACGAAATAACCGATTGTTAACAGCAAGCGATAAATCACCCTTGATAGCTATGGTAGACAATTCCTTGATTTTATGAACTTGGGTGAAATTTTTAATTTACATTAATTAGTGTGTCATTAAATTTCACGGCCATGGTCATAATTTCGGCTATCCACGTCGGGCGGGTTTGCAATTGGTGCCGGCAAGGTTTCATTACTTTAGTTCCCAAACATGAGTTTGAAAAAAACTCCCTATTCCCGTGGCAGCGGCTGAAATTAATGACCAATACCAATAGTTCTCCAAAAAAACTTTCTGGATAGTCAAGTCGTGTCTAAACGAAAAAACCTTGCATAAATGTCATTTCGACTTAGTGAAAAGTTTTAACATTTGACTACAACCAAAATATTTATAGCGAAGCTCGAAATGATATATCAAAATATTAGAGAGTTTTCGTCCAAACACTAAATAAGTACATATCAATCTTTTAACATTTTTACTGGGTCAAAAAACCAAGTTTTTTCATTGTTAAAAAAACGTTTGTTTGCCTACTTTATATTGATAAGAAATATAGTATATTAGATATTACTTATATTCAACCCCAAAATGATATCAACAAAAACCCATTGGTTGAAGCAGCACCAACGGAAATAAACATTGTATATTAAAACTCGTTTATATTCTATATTAGAAACTATTTATTTAGAAAGTTCACATGCCATATTGAAGTGCAAGGTACAGCTTGAAACAAACAATAATGTGGCATTGCTAAGTTATATTCTCCCCCCAAGAGTCTTCCCAAAAAAAGTAGTCAGAACCAAGCTATGTAGTTCTTAAAAATCAGTAACTTACAAAAAAACGCATGCCCGTTGGTGGGTGTAAACTGAACAGTGTTCAGTATCAATAGTTCTCGTTTTATTGCAACAATAACCATAATATTATTACACCGAGAGGGCTCATTGATTGAAGCACCGCCAAATGAATTAAAGTATTAATATATTATCAATTACTAATCTAATGCTCAAAATGGAGGCCAAGGGAGAATCATAGATTAAGGGCCATCAAATGAAATCAAGCATTAGTATATTATAAACAACTTATATACTGACTACAACAATCCCACCAGGATTATTTATTGAGGTGCTACCAAATGCAATCAAAAAAATTAAGGTAATGGTCAATATGATATTGAAATGGGTAATGAGGATGCATTTTTAACCATAGAATCAATAAGACGCATCTGTGAACCTATTAAATTATAAATGAAAATATTCTTATTAAAAAAAATGAGCCATTACCTATTACCCATTGAGCCACACACACAAATTGTTCAACATCATCTTGACCCCTATTTGATATTTTACCCCAAATAATACCAAAGAATGTCCATCGAATGCGCCACAAAACCAAATAGCTTCACTGATACCATCCCTTTTTGGACTGGTATCCGTCATGGCTTGTGTTCTTTGCCCCAGTTTTTGCAAAAACTTTTTCTGAAAAAGATGTCCGGAAAAATTTTGTCCCCTGTCAAGACGGAGAGAGGTTTGGCAAACCTCCGAAGTCTGAGCCAAAATTTATCTGGATGACTATATTAGAAATGACTTATATTATACCTCAAAATAATTGTTGATGTGAACCATTAAATAATTTGAAGTGTCACAAAATGAAATAAGGGAGTAGCAAATAAATAACGGGCACATTCCCTTGTTGAAGGGTAATCAATGTTGACTTGGCGATTTTGACTCCGCTGCTTGAGAGGCACGTCAAAGTTTGTTATAAATTAATGAGTTATAAAAATGACCGGTTTTTAAGACCAAAATGTCAAAGTTTAGAAACCCAGTTTTTGCCCAAAAACTTGGCTATTATTGAACTTCAAGAATAGCGAATAACGAATAGTTTCTGTGCAATAGGAAAATAATTAAATTATTTCAGTAAGTTATATAAAAGTGGTTGAATTTTAGGTGACTTAACATCAACCGAAAATTTTTATCAACAAACATAGTTGAAATTATTAAAATAACGCGAGCTTCTTGCAAAACCCCAGGTTTTACCTTTTCAGGTAAAAGTTTTTCTATAAAAACTTTTACCTGAAAGCCTATTCGAGGCTAAAGTTTTTGCGATCAAAAACTTTAGCCTCGAATTCACATTCAATCCCTTTGGGGTTTCCCGTTTTAAAAGTGAATAGCGGAAGTTTTACCTGGGGCAACCCCGCAGGAGGGGTTGATTGTCGTACCCCCAGGTGAAACCTGGTTTCACCCCTACTGGGTTGAATTTGAATAGCCCCAGGTAAAACCTGGGGAGAGTTTTGCAAGAGGCTCGCTCTCCAAAAAATTTCTTTCTTTTCAATTAAATATCGACAGTGCCCTTGTAAAGCTTATAAACCGTCAAATTTGACCAAAAATGACAAGCGTGACGAATGAAAATTGGACTGGAATAAAAATCGCCAGTGAATAGCTTGATATACATAAACCATTGATTTTTGGTTGCCTTTAATTACCCAGAGGCCGTTTTTTCTGATTTTTGGCGATTTTAAATGCTTATATATACGCAACGATTTTGGCGAAGAATAGTGATAAGTTATTGATATGACAGGCATTAAATCGCTGCGAGCCATGGATTTTGATTCGTCTCTGTCCGCTGGGAACGATTGTAAAGAAGTTCCAGCCTTTGTGGCGTCATGGGGGAACGATTCTATCCCGAGATCGGTGCGTGTTTACTACCAGCCAGAGTCCAATCTAAAACGTTACGCGGTTCGCTACGGCAACATTGACGCATGGACGCTCATTTTGCACATCGAAGCCCCGTCGACACTACTTAAAAATTACTTTATTTACGAATAGCGAATAACCGATTGGTATATTTTTGTGGCCCCTAAATATTGTCTATTAAAAATGATTTATATTTTACCTGAAAATGACACCACCGGGGAAACTTGTGCTACAAATTGTTAAGATGGGTAACGCCATCTGCAACTTTTATAAGTCATTGATTTTTCAACGCCTGAAATGAATGGCATACGATGTCCCCGAAATCGTGTATTTGTACAATCAATAACTTAGCGGAAAAAATTGCACATCGCGTGATGGGTATTAATTGGGTATAGAGTTTCTTATTTACTAAAGGTGCGAAATAAACACCTACACAATTCATGTCACTTTTTTGATAAGCTTAAAGCACTCATTGAGTGAGGTGTGCATAAGCGATATAACTATTTAGATCAGTTCTGGCTCAAACCTCAGAGGTTTACCAAACCTCTGAGGTTTTAGCATGGAACAAAACTTTTATGGACGACTATAGTGGACATAGTCATCATTTTGTCAATGGTTTTGGCTGGACAGGGTGGCGAACCCCGTCCACAACGTTTGAAATTATAGTAGAGTTTATACCGATTTAACGCAACCCATTGATTTATTTAATCTTATTAGGTAAAAATCATAAAATCAAGTACTTAATAACGCGATGTGTCACTTTATTTTGTAACTGGTTGATTTTTAAGGTCAGGTGAGTTTCGCAGCGCGAACCCATCAAAATATCTCCAAAAAATTCAATAACTTAAAAAAGTTGCACACGGCGTTTAATATTAAATCGGTATAATATCTAGTGCCTGAACGAAAACCCCTTGCCATCGCGTCATTTCGACTTCTCTGTTGGCGTTTTTCTAGAAAAACTTCAACCGAGAAAGGATAAATCTTAAAATATTGATAACCAAAATATTTCTCGCTCAAACGAAATAGAGGGTTTTGGTCAAGCACTATTCTCAAATCCAGTCTGCGATAGTTTTTCAGTTTTTCGTTCTTGGTTCTGGCATAATCATAGCAAAAATATAAGGTTTTTATCAAAGAAAACTTTGTCTTACGGAGTACACAAGTTGGGAAGAATCAACACAAATAAACCCATGCTTGCATTCAAAATCAATGAGTTACAACAAAGAAAGAACTCGCCCGTTCGCGCACAATAATTGAAAACGTGTTCAGTCATCATGGACTTGGTTTTCTTGATGTTGAATTCCCTGCAAACCAATGTAGGCGAGTTTAAACCGTTCCATAATCGCAAAGCTTTTAAGGTTTAAACATCAAAAAAATCAAGCCTCTAAAAATTGAGCCGTTTTCAATTATTGATAACGAGTGAGGGGGCGTTTTTGTAACTGACTGATTTTTAATACCCATATTACTTTGTAGGAACTACCAAAAAGTGTTACTCTGCATCGAACGCTGTTGAACTATGCCCCAAGTTATCGTTTTTCAGAAGTCGCTGCGAGCCATGGATTTTGATTCGTCTTTGGCAGCGAAAGCACTTTCTGAAGAAAGTTCCAGCCTAGGACCAAAATGGGGAAACGATTCCTTCGCCCCGGAAGTAGGGTGTTTACTACCAGCCAAAGCCCAATTTAACCCGTGTCGCGGTTCGCTACGGTAAAATGGGCATGGATGCTCATTTTACAAATAGAAGCCCCATCGACACTAAGTTTTTGCGCCGCAAAAACTTTCACGACGAACACAAGCCGTGACGGAGACGATCCCTTTTCGGTATGGTATCTGTGAAGCTATTATTATCAACAAATACACTGACACGTCCCACTCCCAGTGAGGGAGCATTTCAAACCTCCGACGGAGTTGGCTCTTGTTATACACACAAAAAACCAAAGGAAGCTAGTCTATTATGAGTTTTATTACCATTGGCAACGCTTTAGGTTGCACGATTAATT
>QNER01000011.1 GCA_003646175.1 Candidatus Parabeggiatoa sp. nov. 1 | reverse complement strand
TTCAGGGCTGAAATTCTAAACCCATAAATCCCAGGGCGTTGCCCTAGGCTGGTATGTCAGCCCCTTTCAGGGGCAAAGCAATCTAAAAAAGTCTTATGCGAATTTAGTGATTGCTGTACTAGTCTGTAACGAGACTTAACGTGCTTGGTGGACCAAGCGTAAGAACGCAAGGCCACCGATATCAAACCATACCTTATCGAGAAGTACAGCATGAATGATTTTATATTAACACAAACCCTGCTCCATTATATGCTTCCAAAAACTGTGTGCTAGATGCTATGGTGGAGTCGTAAAATCGATGGCCGGTCCATTATCGTCGATGTGCTGGTAGAGAATCTCGGTAATCATTCATTTCTGGCGTTGGCAGCCGTGGCAATGGGTTAACTCTATTTTAGTGGTAATAAATAAGACTGCTTTTTGAATGTAAAAACAGTAAGATACAATCAATCAGTTCCCCGCAACGCGCGCGGCTGAACCGTGGTTAGCAATACGAACAACCACGGCGGCAACCGTTCCCTACGACGCGCGGATGAAGCGAGTATCAACAAATTGGTGCTTAACGTTTACCACCGTTCCCCGCGACGCGCGCGTTTTTTTCGTGTGGGTTTTGCAATCCACCCGTACTTTTAATAGTTCAATAGCAAAGATACCAACGTTCTATCGCTAAACGGTAAACGTTGCTCACCCACTTGCTGATACTCTTCATGCCCTTTACCAGCGATTAAGACGACATCACCCGCGCCTGCCCCCTGTAGGGCGTAGCGAATAGCTTGCTGCCTTTCTTGTATCACTGCCGTAGGAGTTGGGCAACCTTGCACAATGTCATCAATAATCGCTTGAGATGGTTCATCGCGTGGATTATCATCGGTGATAATAATTTTGTTGGCATAGCGTTGCGCCACTTCACCCATCAACCGACGTTTGCCTTGATCACGCGAGCCCCCACAGCCAAACACGCACCACAGAAGCCCTTGAACCGATCCCCCTGAATCGATCCCCTTTAAATGCTCACGCAACGCCAATAAAACTTTTTCCAAAGCATCCGGAGTATGAGCATAATCAACCACAACGGTGGGTTGATGGGCTTGTCCAAATCGTTCCATCCGCCCGGGCACCGGGCGAAGGGTAGACAATTGAGTCAGGAGTTCAGGCAAAGGGTATCCCATGTTAAGCAACACAGTGAGTGCTGCCAGGACGTTACTAATATTAAATTGTCCCAACCATGGGCTGTGCAATTTTTTTGCGTTCCCCCAATGTGTATAAATATCTAGCTGATAACCGTGAATATCATAAGCCCGTATTTGGGCGTAAACATCAGCATTTTTATCAACAAGGCTATAAGTTAGTGGTGTGACGGCTTGTGGTAAATTGGCTAAAACGCTTTGCCCAAACCCATCATCATGGTTAATCACGGCCGTTTTTAAATGGGGCCAAGTGAACAGTCGTCGCTTGGCATCCCCATACGCGGCCATGGTGTGGTGATAATCCAAATGGTCGCGGCTTAAATTAGTCAGTACGGCCGTTTTAAAGGTTATCCCGTTGACTCGTCCTTGTGCCAGTGCGTGGGATGAGACTTCCATCGCCACGTTTTGAACATTTTGGGCCCGTAATTGAGCCAGTAATGTTTGTAAATGGATGGCATCGGGGGTGGTATGTTCGCTCAATTGCAATTCCCCATAAATACCATAGCCTAATGTGCCGAGCAAACCGCAAGGCGCATGGGCCTGTAACAGGGCTGCAATCGCATGTGTCACTGAGGTTTTGCCATTGGTGCCGGTGACACCAATAATGTGCATGTTGCGTGACGGATAGTCATAAAACCGCGCCGCTATTTCTCCAATTTGTTCAGATAAATTAGGCTGGGAAATACAAGGTATGTCACCATGCAGTATTTCAATACCGGCAGTAGGTGCTTCTTTAAGTACCGCTATCGCACCCTTTTGCAAAGCCGAATTGATGTAAAGTTCGCCATGGGTTTGCGTGCCCGCAAGTGCAAAGAAAACTTCACCGGGGAGCACAGCACGGCTATCTAGGGCTAAACCGATCACCGGGCGATCAATTGAAGCGGGTAGTTGGTGCGACAATAATTCACTTAAAAGCATGGATAAAATTGTGATATTGAAGGAAGCGAGAATTTATCAATAAAGATAACTCTATAATAATTTAATACCTTCGACAAAAGTCGATTATTAAACATTAATATCGTTTTAATCTTAAGTGCTTGATTTTATTACATTTACCAAAATAACAATTTCAAGTAAATCAATCGGTTACATTAAATCGGTATAATGTCTATTAAATAAGGTTCATTCAACTCATTGAAAATAAATGAAACTTAAATTTTTGTTCCTCTTGAGCTTTAAAGCGATAAGTAGTTTAAATTGCTGTAATTTATGATAATAACAATATTATTTATACAGTAATTGGCGAGAATATTAATAATTACGGTAGTCCCCAAAAAGTAGTGATATAAATTTTTAGCACCAATTATAACGACAAGAATTATTTATAATAAAGGATTAGAGCATTTAGATTCGATTCATCACTGTGTTTTGGATTGAGATACTGAACGTACTTGAAATTCGTCAAAATTTTAACTTTGAGAAATCAGATAGATTTTTTGGTGAGAAACGGATTTTCACTTGACACAGAACGCGAACAGTCGAACTTTGATTAGAATTATTGGTAGTGGTGCAATGTGGGTGATGGAGTCCAAATTTTAGTTTGGGCAGGCGAGCCAAACTAAAAACGACGCAAAAACTTTTGCGTCGTTTGGACTCCTAAACACATGTCACCCACATTTCAGGACTGCCGAATTATTATCCTTTATTATAAATAATCCTTGTAGTTCTAATGGGTGGTCAAAAAAACTTGAACATTGAATATCACTACTTTTTGGGGACTACCATAATTACAAAGATTAATTACAAAGATTTAGTAATCGCTACGGATAAACCCAAACCAATTAATTGCGCTGCTTATGGCTTGTTATGTTTAGTAACTCATGTTACGCACACAGCTTAAAAATGAGTCCAGAGGGGCAACCATATTCTCGGAATCCGTTTTTCTAGAAAAACTGATTTTGAGAAAGGATTGCCCCTACAATCTCTCAATGTAGGGGCAATCCGTAGCGAAAGCCCTTTCACCAAACATCATCATGGTATGGAACTTAGCCTTTATTGCACTGTGACTTCGTTCTCATGAATGTGCGTAACATCAGTTAGTAACTCATGTTACGCACAACGCTTCAAAATGAGTCCACAGGGGCAACCATAAAGGATTTTCCCTATATTTAATGATATATTGTAGGGACAATCCGTTGCGAAACTCCCTTTCATTTAACGGCCATTAATCATCTCAAATCGCGAATAGCAAACTATCGCCTTCGCATTTCATTTAACGGCCATAAAATCATCTCAAATCGCGAATAGCAAACAACGGCCTTCGCATTTCATTTAAAAACTCTTATGACGCACAATGCTTCAAAATGATTCCAGAGGGGCAACCATATTCGAGGCTAAAGTTTTTGCTCGCAAAAACTTTAGCCTCGAAAGGATTGCCCCTACATTGAATGATATATTGTAGGGGCAATTCCTTGCGGTTGCCCCCTTTGCGGTTGCCCTTTCACCAAACATCATCATGGTATGGAACTTTCCGCTTTATTGCACAAACTGTGACATCGTCGAAGCAATGTGCGTAACATCAGTTAGTAAGTATGATGAGTGATTTATTGTTCACTTGCTAAATGTTTGATTAGACTTGTCCGAAAATAAGGGTTTTGCAAATTTAACTCGTTGTTTTTATTAGCTAAAATGTTATTTCAGGACAAGTCTATTTAATTAAACGCTAACAGCTTGACAGGCGTTTTTTTATATTAGATATGAAAAAAACATGGCTATAACGGATTTTGAGGACAACTTGGGTAATGGGATCTTTGACACAAAAGACAGCATCGCTCCAATTGGGGCAAAGATAGGGTAATGGGTTAATGGCACGCACGATAGAAATTTTGGTTGTGCAAAAAAAATTGACAACGTATAGACGTTCAGAAAAATAGAGCAACGAAACCTTCAAGGTTTTTGCAACGCTTTACGGTTTTTTACTGAAATTATCCTTCGGTGCTAAGTTTTAAAGCACCGAAGGTGCGAGTTATTAAAGCCAGTGTAACTACCTGGAACTATCGTGCGTGCCATTAGGGTAATGGGTCATTAAATAACAGATGGTTTTTTATATAAATCGCTTTTTTGACCTAAAACCTTTAAGCCATTATGAGTCGACCCCTTTTCATGGGTCAACTTATAACTTGATGATGCCAGTTTTGAACGAACGCCATTTTACAACCTTATGCCTAAAAGCGGGGGGGGTACCTTAATTCTGCTTTGTCACATGACAGGCTAAGTGATTGATTTTATTGAATTCACTTATTTGGGTGATTTCTTATAAATCAATAAGTTACGTTAAATCTGACCAAGTAGAACTAAAGGACACTACGAAAACTAAACCTGGGGGTTTAGGCAGCGAAAGCAGACCCAACTTTTGCGTAGTTCCCAATTCCTAATTTCCAATTAACAACGCTCCGCTACTCGCATGATCGCGCTACGAACACGCGGATTTTTAGCGACTTCAGCGACACTCGGAAAAATGGGCTTGCCAATGGCATGTAAGCGGGGGTGCAACGCATCTGAGGTTACCGGCACATCTGGTGGAAAATCGTCGCCTCGCACACAATCACGAACAAATCGTTTGACAACGCGATCTTCGAGCGAGTGAAAGCTGATTATAACCAAACGCCCCCTCAGTGCTAATACGTCCAGCGTTTGTGGTAAAATTTGCTGTAACTGCTCAAGTTCACGGTTAAGAAAGATTCGTAAAGCTTGAAAAGAGCGCGTCGCTGGGTGTTTAAATACCCCCTTAACTTTCCTTTTACGAAAAGAGGGAGAAGGACAGGCCGCGGTAATAATCTCCGCCAATTGGTGCGTCGTATTCAGTTCCGTTTGCTGGCAGGCGGCCACTATTGCCCGTGCAATGCGCCGTGCATAACGCTCTTCACCATAAGTTTTTAATACTTCGGCAATTTCATTGGCAGTAGCTTTGGATAACCATTCTCCCGCACTTTCTCCGTGATTTGGATTCATGCGCATGTCCAATGGCCCGTCGTGCATAAAACTAAAGCCTCGTGCCGGCGTATCCAGTTGTGGTGAAGAGACACCCAAATCTAACAACACCCCATCGACTTTACCAAACCAACCGCGTTTTTCAACCTGTTGTGCTAATTGGGCAAAAGTGCTATGGATAATGCTAAAACGAGGGTCAGCCAGTTCCAAAGCCTGCGCCGCTTGCACAGCCTCAGGGTCTTGGTCAAAAGCTAGGATTTGTCCCGCTGTACCTAAGCGATTGAGAACAGCCCGAGTGTGTCCCCCTCGTCCAAAGGTGCAATCGATATAAATACCATAAGGCTGTATATTTAATGCCTCTAGCACTTCCGGCAGCAAGACAGGCTGATGTGAGAAAGGGTACTGCATGATGGTCGTCATCATAAGTTTAAGACTTCTGCAATTTCAAAGGCAGTCGCTTTGGATAACCATTTTCCCGCGTTCTCTCCCTTATATGGATTCCCTGATTGTAACGGATGAAAGGCGAGGACATGGTTCGAGGGTAATGGATGATGAAATAACTCATTGTTTTTTTACAGATACTTTCAGGAAATAACGATTAGCCCACACGGCTGAGAATGAGGCACTTATCACCGTTTTAAAGCCACGAACACGGAATCCCCAAAATTAATCTAATCAGTGGATTCCTAAAACGATTGTCAGCGCCTAATGCCTCGTCAAATTTGAAAATAACACACGGATTATAAAATTTTTTTATGGGAAATCTTGGTGTGCAAATACCATAATTTATAACTGATTGTTTTCTCATCTCATTTTATAAAAATGGCGACGTTATGTTGATTAAATCAATAAGTGACATCAGACTTTGACTGGACCCTGATTGTCAACCAGATAACAATTTCCTTGATTTTTCGTAACTACTCAGCCCCAACGGGGCTTATTATTATAGCCTGGGGCAACGCCCCAGGTGCAGATGTTTATGATTTAAAGCCCTTGTCTTTGCTTGCGCATTAAAATTGGTTCCCAGGGCGTTGCCCTGGGCTTTAATAAAACGCCCTTTCAGGGCTGAGTAGTTACGATTTTTCTTAACATGTTAGAATTATATAAACAAGTTAAGTTAACTGATTAATTGTGAGAATTTAACTGTGTCTTCAATAACCCAGACTAAGGCGGAAGCCCAAAAACTTATTAAACTATATAATCAGCTGCAGGCGGAAGCCAAAATGGCCGATACAGAAGAAGCCGCACGTAAAGCGGCTCAAGCCGAAAAATTGGTTTCACAAATAAACACACTGCAATCGGCTCTCAGCAAAACCAAAAACCGAGCCGATCAAGCAAAACCCGCTTCCATCACCAATAAAAAAACAACTACCACCTCTACGGCGAGTACCTTTCATTCTACCAAACGTACTGAATCGGCTGATGAAAAAAGAATCCGGCTTGAAGAACGTATTGGCCGCATTGAAGATGCTCAAAAAAGAACCCGTGTACAGGTAGAGCAACTTAACCTCGCCAAAGCGGATTTGTCGCGTTTACAAATGGAGGCGGAAAAAAAAGCGGTAGCCCTTGAACGCCGCACCAATGAACAACGGCAGCCACAAGCTCAAGAATTGGTCAAGCTCAATGAGCAAATTATCAAAAAAGATGAACAATATCAAAGTATAAAGAAAGAACTTGAGACAGTCCTTCAACAAGCCCAATTCGATACCAACTTACTCAAAGAACAACGTGATGCGGCCGTAGAAAGACAACAGCAATTGGAAAAGGATAAAATGAATTTCTTGCGTTACGGTGATGGCAATAAAGGCTTTTTGAATGGATTATTGCTAGGTGCAGGGCTAGGTGCTTTAGGTATTGTGGCACTCGCTGTGGTGATATTCAAGACACCGTTGTTGGATGAAGTCGTTTGCAGTCTGAAAGATTCCCCGACAACATGTTCTTTTTCACCACCGCCTACGGTTACTACAAATAATGCGAATAATGTCACCGCTTCACCCCGCGCCCCCGTTCAAGAACAAACACAGGTTGAACAATAGCTTGAACTCAAGGAAAAACGACAAGCACAACTTCTTACCATTCGCTTAATAATAAGCTAAAACATCTAAATACATTATCAAAGTAAATCTTATGGTTAGATTTTTTCAACAGGGCTGGACGCTTGAATAGGAGCTTTAGCCGAAAAAAACGTGTTCACGAGATATGCCATTATAAAAATTTGGTACAAAAAATGCATCAACGTTTTCAACGTAGATCAAAAATAAAGTTTTTAGGATTTTATTGAGCGAATGAAGAACAACTTATGTCACTTTTTGATACAAAAGGGATGACACAATGTCGATTCTCTCCCATAAGTTTAAAAACGGCATTTTGTCTACTATAGTGATAGTGTTGTGCGTTTCTTGATTCATGGCACTCGCGCAATGCGTGTGTATGCTGGCTTTGCCCGGTAATATTTCACTTAGAAGTAACTGGTTGCGAGAATACAATTGTGTCTTCAATAACTCAGGCCAAGGCTGAAGCTCAAAAACTCATCAAGCGGTATAACCAACTGCAGGCTGAAGCCAAAAAAGCCGATCCGACCGAAGCGGCGCGTAAAGCGGCCGAAGCGGACAAACTGGTTTCACAAATAAGCGTACTGCAATTAGCCATCACCAAGCTTCAGACCAAGGACCATACAGCCGCAAAAAAAACAGCAGCAACTCCCAATAAAAAGGCGACTGGTTCTGCTACAAGTACCGCATCTAAGATTGAATCAGTTGCCACCGAAAAAGTGGTACTTGAGGATCGCATGAGCCGTCTTGAGGAGGCCCAGAAAAAAAACCGTACACAAATAGAACAACTCACTCGTGCCAAAAGGGATCTAACACGCTTAAAAAATGATGCCGAAAAAAGTGTTGCCAGCCGCACCAATGATGAAAAATTGCAACAAGAGCTGGCTAAACTGATTAAGAAAAAGGAAGCTGAACACGAAGATCTCAAGCAAGAACTTGATGCAGTCCGTCAAAAAGCCCAAAAAGATGCTGAACTGCTCAAAGTACAACGCGATGCAGCGCGGGCAATGATGGAAAAACAAAAACACTTGGAAAAAGAACAATCGCTTGCATCGCATCAAAATCGTGGTAAGAAAGGATGGGTGGTAGTCAGTGCCGTCGCTATTTTTGCACTAATAATGGGTGTGTTGCTGACCTTATTGTTCACACCAAACCTGCAGTTTTTTAAGGAACCACCAACACCTCCTCCAATTCCCCCGATTCCAGAGTTCCCCCCTATCATAAAACCGCCGCCTGATGAATATACAGTGGGCAAGGCAATTAAAATTAAGGAGGCGTATCAAGACCCACTTAAAGGGGGCCCCAGCCCGTGGATGGTCAAGCTCCCAGGAGGTACGTTCAAAATGGGTAATGATTTGACCCTATCCACTGAGGAATACCCCGAACATAACGTGACATTAAAAAGTTTTTCTATTGGTAAATATGAAGTGACGTTTGAAGAATATGATTGGTTTGC
Organism: Candidatus Parabeggiatoa sp. nov. 1; assembly: GCA_003646175.1. GTDB lineage: Bacteria > Pseudomonadota > Gammaproteobacteria > Beggiatoales > Beggiatoaceae > Parabeggiatoa. Next base: position 17,224 of record QNER01000011.1, on the reverse strand, counting down.
TTGGGTAACCGGGCGCCAATTGCCCGATGATAAAGGTTGGGGGCGGGGAAAACGACCAGTCATTAATGTTTCTTGGGATGATGCGCGGGAATACACCGAATGGCTGACTAGCCAAAGCGGCTATCAATATCGGCTACCCAGCGAAAGAGAATGGGAATATGCGGCCAAAGCTGGCACAAATACATTCTATTGGTGGGGTTATAAGATTGGCGAAAACAAGGCCAATTGCGGTATTTGCGGCAGCCAATGGGATGGAAGAAAAACCGCTCAGGTTGGCAGTTTTCCCCCCAACAAATTTGGTCTACACGATACCATCGGCAATGTTATGGAATGGACGTTATCGTGCTTTCGTCCTAATTACCGAGGTGCGCCTGCCACTGGGCACATTTGGGAGGGCGGGAATTGTTCAGAATGGATAGTGGTGCGTAGCAGTTCTTTTAAAAGTTATGAAAGCAGTTTACGCACAACGAAAAGGCACAATTATAACCCTAAGGATCGCTTGGATACTTTGGGATTTAGAGTAGTGCGTATTGATGAAAACTGAAAATCTTGTACGAACTTCTGACAGGCTCTTGGAAAATGGACATAAGACTATTATTACCTTTATAATCAATGAATTAAACTGTCAGAACTCAAAACAGTGGTTTGATGTACCATAGGTATCCTTTGAGTTAAAAAGCGTTTGAAATTGGAGAACAAAATTGAAATGTCCATTTTTTAAATGAATTATTTCATATACTTATGAAAAAAATAACCAAAAAATGTCAGGACTCCGTTGTAACTGATTTTGGGGGCGAAATTGTGTTCGCGGCTAAAGTTTTTCTAGAAAAGAATTGTACTTTGAATTGATTAACTATTGAGCTTCTTGCAAACCCCCAAATTAACACCTGGGGCTATTCACATTCAACATACTTACGGGTTTCCCGTTTAAAAATGAATAGCCCCCTTCGACACCCTTCGACGAGCTCAGGGACCAAGCTCAGGGACCAAAGGAAACCTGGGGCAACCCCGCAGGAGAGGTTGATTGTCGTACCCCCTGGTGAAACTGAGTTTCGCCCCGCAGGGGTTGAATTTTAATAGCCTTAAGGAAACATAGGGGAATGTTTAAGAGTTTTGCAAAAAGCTCTATTCTATTAAATAACTGATTGTTTTTGAAGAAAAATAACTGGTCACGGCGGTTTATTTTTTGGTTTCAATCATTTGTTATTCGCAAAACCTTTTGTTTCAATCATTTTTATTCGCAAAACCGCGCTTTTCAAGTCAACAATGTCACAAACACGGGTTCCCCAAAATCCGTTATAACTAGAAACAGCAATTATAATTATAGAGTAACTGACTGAACATAAGGAAAATAATTTATTTTCCAAGGTTAATGACGGGTAAAAGGGGTGAGTTAAACAGTGCATTTTTTGGATTCATCATATCGATAACGATATACCGTGGCATACCGAAGCGGAGCGGCCGCACGGCACCTCGACTTCATTATTCAACTCATTGAATTCATTCAATTTCCAAAATTAGAATTGCTGAACTTGGTGAATTTTGGCAGTCCCTACAAACCAGTGGAGGTATTAAAAATCAATGACTTATATTGATGGGCTGCTTGATTTAAGAGTTACACTTTATAAGACTTTTGGTCATAGGGCATTTGAATCGGGCCCCAAAACTTTGTTATAGACTTTTGCCCAATTTCTATGGTTTGAACACCTCTATTGGTTTGTAGGGACTACCCACATTTCCCATATCATGTTTTAGTTGTCAAGTTATTGAGATGATTTGGACAGTGTTCTCAAGAAGAGGGACTTGGCGAAGGCGGGTAATAGGTAATAGGTTCGATATAATAGGAGCTATTGATGCCCCCGTTGGGGGGCACAAATCAAGGATGGAATTAAATGCATTAATAAGTTAGTGTCCGTTCCCCACCAGTATTTGAGTTCTAGGTTTTATCTTATGGCCGGATTTTTCCTAAACCCTTCCAAAACGAATCGATACGATTTATCTAAAATCAATAACTAAAAATTATTCACAACCTCGGCGTAAGTTATTAAAGCTACGTCCCTTATTCATTCATCGCCCGGTGTGCGTTCCCCGCGGCAGGGCAAAGTAAATACCTGTTTGTCCTCTAAACGTAATGCCGTAAGGAAGCCACCCCATACACACCCACTATCCAAGGCATACACATGGTTGCCCGCATAATAGCCCAGTGTTGCCCAATGCCCAAAGATAATCTGCATGTCACTATTGGCACGGTGGGGCCACCAAAACCATGGTTGCTCAGCATCCTTATTGATGTCAAACGAGGGGGCACCCTTTTTTTTCATAGCCAATTTACCTTCAGCATCACAATAACGTAACCGTGTAAAACAATTGGTGATAAAACGTAGCCTCTTTTTTCCCGTGAGTTGATTTGACCATTTTTGGGGTTCATTGCCATAGAGATTAGCCAAATATTTTTGAAATTTTGAACCACGCAACACTTCTTCAACTTCATACGCACACCGGCCGGCTTGCCACAAATCCCATTGTGGCGGAAGACCAGCATGAATAAGAGTTAATCCCAAATTGGCATCATGATGAAGAAGGGGACGATAACGTAACCATTCCAGCAATTCGTCACTGTCCGGGGCATTCAAGATAGGAGCCAGTGTGTCCTGTGGTTTGAGATACTCAATGTTACCATGTGCAACGGCCAGCAGGTGCAAATCATGATTACCTAACACAACAATGGCACGTTCTTTCAGTCCCTTGACAAATCGTAACACTTCCAGAGAATTTGGCCCGCGATTAACCAAATCGCCGGTACACCATAAGACATCCTGACTGACATCAAAGCGGATAAGTTCAAGTAAACGTTGTAATTCGGTGAAACAGCCCTGTATATCGCCAATTGCGTAGGTTGACATTGAATAAATCCAATTACAAAAAATTTAGAGTTGGGAATTGGGAATTGGGAATTAGAATGATTAAAGTTAAAATTTTAAAATTTGTAGTAGTAAAATTGATGTTGAACATATTGTTGGGGGAACAAAATCATATATTGAATACTTCAAACCAGAATCCAAAAATGATCCTAGTACAGTAAAGCGAAAGTTTTGATACCACCCCAACGCCAACGGCTAAAGCCGTTGTCTAAAAGCTCAAGTACGTGTCAGGGCACTGCAAGAGGGTTAGAGGGTTAGTAGGTTTTAGCCTACTTTAGCTTTTAGACAACTGCTTTCGCGCCTTCTTTGCTACAAGCTGTTGGCTGTTGGCTGAGGTGGTCTTTATATTTCCGCTTTACTGCACTAGATTCCGGTTTTTGCAGGAATGACGGATGTTCAATATCTTGTTGACCATTACTTATGAAAGTTAAAAATTAACCACTTTACCGGCACAATTGCAAAACAACACTGCTGTGCGGCACGAGTAGGCAGCAACTCCACTCAAAAAACGGAACAAAGTACTACAGAGTACTCTGTTATGGTATTTGATTTGATAGTTTTGTGTGAGAGGATGTGTGGCTGGGCTAAATAGGCGGGATTTAATAAGAAAAGAAAGATGGGGTGAACGATGGGACTCGAACCCACGACCACCGGAATCACAATCCGGCGCTCTACCATCTGAGCTACGCTCACCATAACGAACCAAACAAACAACTCGCGCCCGGCAGGACTCGAACCTGCTACCCTCGGATTAGAAATCCGATGCTCTATCCACATGAGCTACGGGCACAAAAATAATAAAATTAATTGATCGGGGTAGAGGGATTCGAACCCCCGACACCCTGCTCCCAAAGCAGGTGCGCTACCAGACTGCGCCATACCCCGTAACGTAAGTGAAGTGCAATGTCGATGTCAGTGATGGTTGCGCATAATACGCTGATTAAACTGTTGTGTCAAGACTAAAAATAAAAAAAATAAGAAATATTTTTTTAACTTATAGTATTTGATTGATTTAAAAAATGATTTTTTATCGCTTGCCCCCATTGGCTTCCAACTTTACCCGCGTAACGAAGGAACGCGAAAATCATTTTTTTTATTTCCAACAGGCACCATAATGAACATGAAAACGGCAATCCATTGGGCCTCGTCAAAGTTCGATATAAGTTATTGATTTAACAACCATATACTTCGATGATTTTGAAAACGCTATTAAAAAACCGTCAGTTATAATTTAGGGTTTCCGGTATCGTCTCTTCTTTTCCAAAACTTTGACGAGACCCAGACCCAATTCCCAAACGGTATTGACCACAACATCTTGTTGACCCAATACATTCACCAAATCATGTATAAATAAGGTAGGTAGATATTTGTAATTATCGAATGGCAAACATTTTTAGAAACCTTCAAGTTTTTAGAAACCTTCAAGGTTTTGGAAACCTTGAAGGTTTTGCCCTATGACAAAAAAGAGCCACCTGCTAATCTCCATTCACTGAACAGTGTTCAAAGAACCAATGCTTAGTTATTTAATTTATTGAAGAATAAACAATAATAATATTATTGTTATTGTTAGGGCAAAACCGTAAAGCGTTTCCAAAACTAAGGTTTCTAACTAAGGACTTGACTCGAATTTCTCACTACATCGGATGTCAAATAAATCCGATTTTTGGGAAAAATAGGATTTCTCACCATGTTCAACATCATGTTGACCACTACACAAAAATTGCAATGGTCAACAACTTGTGTCTGGGGGTAATGGGCTCTTTGCCCCAGTTTTTCGCGAAGCTGTCAACTGGGGCAAAGATTGGGTAATGGTTCGAGGGTAATCGAGGGCGAATTTTTAGCCATAGAATCAATGAGAAGCATCCCAAAACCTACTAGATATCATTCAAATATTCTTTTAAAACGTTGGTGTTATTTATAACCCATTTTCTTATACATATTACTCGATGATCAAGTTTTCAGTCTGACAATAATAACTTCAATGCGATTGTATATGAAGGGATTAAAAGCGTTAACTACAAGGATTGTATATCGATGCGGATTGGGTCGTGAACCACCGGGTTTAAATCCGCATCGATTATGTTGTTGAACTTGCCGAAACATACACCCGACATTCCGCACACTTATGTTTCAAATTTATATTTTATAACTTATTGATTTATTTAGAACTATATCAGTGTGCATGATTGTGCATGGTTTAGGAAAAAAACCTTACATAAATGGTTATTTAAAAGGCGTGGGAGCTCAAAGCTTGCTGGGCTTTGATTAAAAAAAATCACATTTATCCATGTTAAAAATTTTTTTTTTGTATGGCCGTGCATTGAGACGTTTTCATAATAAATCAATAGGTTGTAAAATAATATTTTCGAGTAAAGGTATGCGGAATGTCGGATACACTTGTAGTTATAGGTCGCACTTAAATCCTTTCTTATATACAATCCTTGTAGTTTGGCTTTAGAAAAAACTTGTGAGTCGAGTATTACCTATTTCCTCAAACCTATTACCCACCCTACCCAGATACCAACGGTTCAACATCATCTTGACCATTACATATTTTGACAAACAAAAATGGTTATTTTGACAAATGTCATAAAATCGAGCACTTAATTTTAAATCGCTATAATGTCTATTATTTTATGATTTGTCCAAAGTCCAAAAAGTGGCTCACTTATTACCAAAAAATTTACAGGATGAAATTAATTTGTTATTTTTGTACAATACCTTTGCCATTTTTTGTCAAGTTAATAGGGTTATTATAATGAATTCGCTAAATTTCAACGACTTATTGCTTTAAAGCTCAAAGGGAAAGAAATTTTAAGTTTCATTTATTTTCAATGAGTTGAATGAACCTTATTTAATACTCAATTTTTGACGAAGGTATTATTTGTAATAAGAAAATTTTTGTGTGGAAAACCACGGAACTCACACTCACTTTTTTTTTGTTCTCCAATGTTGTGAGTTTCATTCTTGGTTTATACCCCTAGCAGTCTGTTGGGCTTGTTGTGTTAAGTTATTGATATACAAGTGATTTACCAATTGAGTCCGAAATTGAAATTTCAGTATAAACAATAGGTTAGCCGCTAAGTCCGACAGACTCCTAGTGGGCTTTGCTACAGAAATTTATTAAAAAGTTAATGAACAATAGAAATTTTTATTTAATAAAATAACATAAGAGTCCCTCTAAAAAGTCGTTTTTGTTGATAATTGATAATTGGTTTCTCGGTTCTAGGCTAAAGTTTCTCTAGAAAAACTTTAGCCTAGAAATCCGTTTTTGCGTGCAAATGTTTTACCTTGAATTGGTAAAGTTCTTAAAAACGCATATCATTCCAAAGCTATTTTTAATCCATTCAATGGTTTATGTATTTTTACCTCAAAATCACCGAGACCCAGAACGATTAGTTCGCCAATAATCCATTGCTATAGTATGTGATTTTGACTTATCTTACAGGGACTCAAATTATTTTAAACTCAATAAAAACGCTTGGTATTTCTACCATACCATTTGCGCTTTAAAATTGACCATTTAACAATTATCAGTAGAGCGAAAATCTGTTTAAAATCTGTGTTTAATTCAAACGGAGAATTTTGGCTGGTGAAAAACATCAAAAAATGGGTGGCAAAGCGTTTTTCCATTTTTCGGCCATCTTGGACTATCGTTGCCAACCTGTTGGGCTGAATGAGTCTAAGACCATGTTTTTACAGATTATTTGTTCATTTTTTCTAAAAACGGATGAAAATAAACCCGTTGAAAAAGTTTTCAAACTACTGATTATTATCTATTTTTTGAGTGTTTTTAATGAGGGCTGAAATGAGCGAAGCCAATAATGTTGAAATGATATTGGGTGCCGAAATTTTTGTGAAAGCATTGGCTGCCGAAGAAGTGGAATATGTGTTTGGGTACCCGGGTGGTGTGGTGCTGCACATCTACGATGCGATATTCAAGCAGGACAAAATCCAGCATATTCTTGTCCGTCACGAGCAAGGGGCCGTTCATGCCGCGGATGGGTATGCGCGTGCCACCGGTAAACCGGGGGTCGCGTTGGTGACATCAGGCCCCGGGGCAACTAATGCAATTACCGGCATTGCCACCGCTTACATGGATTCCATTCCCTTAGTGGTTATCACCGGGCAAGTGCATACGGCTCTGATTGGCAATGATGCCTTTCAAGAAGTTGATGCAGTGGGGATTTCTCGTCCATGCGTCAAACATAATTTTTTGGTCAAGGATGTCAACGATCTGGCAACTACCATGAAAAAGGCGTTTTATATCGCCACCACCGGACGTCCTGGTCCCGTTGTCGTTGATATTCCTAAAGATGTGACGATTAACAAGGCCCCGTTTGAATATCCGGATACCATAGAAATGCGTTCTTATAAACCGATGGTGGCTGGGGATTTGGGACAAATTCGCCAAGCGGCTGAGATGATGTTATCCGCTAAACGCCCGATCCTTTATACCGGCGGAGGCGTGGTGCTTGGCAATGCGGCCAAAGAATTAACCGAATTGACGCGCTTGTTGGGATATCCTATTACCCAAACCTTGATGGGTTTAGGTGCCTATCCAGCCACCGATCCACAATTTATTGGGATGCTCGGCATGCATGGCACTTATGAAGCCAACATGGCGATGCATGAATGCGATGTATTGGTTGCCATCGGGGCGCGTTTTGATGATCGGATAACCGGTGACTTAGAAAAGTTTTGTCCCTACGCTAAGATTATCCATCTGGATATTGACCCCGCTTCGATTTCCAAGAATGTAAAAGTGGATGTGCCTATCGTCGGCCCTGTGGATATCGTGTTACAGGATTTGATTAAGGCTATCAAGGAAACCGGACAACAACCGGACTCAGATGCCCTGGCCGCTTGGTGGGGACAAATCGACACTTGGCGAGCGACAGATTGTTTACGTTATGATCGCAACAGTGAACTGATCAAGCCACAGTTTGTGCTAGAAAAACTCTATGAACTGACTGAAGGCAATGCGATTGTTACCTCGGATGTGGGTCAACACCAAATGTTTACGGCCCAGTTTTATAAATTTGACCGACCACGTCGTTGGATCTGTTCTGGCGGGTTAGGTACGATGGGCTTTGGCTTGCCTGCCGCGATGGGGGTGCAATTTGCTTTTCCCAATGACACGGTGGTTTGTGTCAGCGGCGATGCGAGCATTCAAATGTGCATACAAGAATTATCGACCTGTAAACAGTTTGATTTGCCCATTAAAATTATTACTTTGAATAATCGCTACCTGGGCATGGTGCGCCAATGGCAAGAACTGTTCTATGACAAACGTTATTCACATACTTATGTGGATGCGTTGCCCGATTTTGTCAAACTGGCGGACAGTTATGGGCATATTGGCATGCGGATTGATAAGCCCAGCGAGGTTGAAAGGGCACTCAAGGAAGCTCTGGCAATGAAAGATCGCCTTGTGTTGATGGATTTTGCCATTGATCAAGGTGAAAATGTGTATCCGATGGTTGCAGCTGGTAAAGGGCAAAATGAAATGTTGTTATCCCCAGAAAGAGAGTTAGCTTAAAATATGCGTCACACGATTTCAATTTTATTAGAAAACGAAGCCGGGGCATTATCACGAGTCGCCGGCTTATTCTCGGCACGCGGCTACAATATTGAATCTTTAACCGTCGCGCCAACAGAAGATTCCTCTATATCACGGATGACTTTAGTCACCAGAGGATCGGACGAGATCATTGAGCAGATCACCAAACAACTGAATAAACTGATTGAGGTGATTAAACTCATTGACTTAACGGAAGGCGGCCATATCGAAAGGGAATTGATATTGGTCAAAATCAATGTGGCCTCGGTTAATCAGCGCGAGGAAATCAAACGCCTTGTTGATATTTTCCGCGGTCGTATTATTGATGTTAGCGATGCTAACTATACGGTTGAAATGACAGGCACTGGCGAGAAATTAGATGCTTTTATCAAAGCCATTGAGCCACCGTTGATAGTTGAAGTGGTGCGTTCCGGCGTGTCTGGCATTGCGCGTGGCAACATAAGCTTGCGTGTTTAATTCGCCTGCCATGTTTCCGGGCATCGATTCCTAAATCAAAACGTTCGGGAGTAGGTTGCAAACCTGCTCCCGCTGCCGTCATTCTAATCTATCCTACCAAGATCAACAAAATACATACAGCAGCGACGCTGAGTTTGGCTTCAATGCCATTAAGTGAAGTGCTTAGGCCTCAAAAGGCGCGTTGGAGTGCAAAAGATAAAATGAGTTATCCGTCCGATAATAATAACTCGATGATCCTCTTGCAAAACCCCAGGTTGACACCTCAATGCCACCTTCGTTTCGAGGTTTAAGTTTTTCTAGCAAACTTGAACCTCGATTCGAGGTTCAAGTTTTTCCAGCAAACTCGAACCTCGAAAGGGCAACCATATTCTCAAAATCCGTTTTTCTCCAAAAAACGTTAGCCTCTTCGAGCTATGTACGGGACAAAAATTAGAATCGTTTGATTTTAAAGTATTTCGTGATGCTATCGCTTTGTGGCGTATGTATCACTCGACTCAAGCTTTTGATGTTATTTGGCTTTGCGACAATCGATTTTTGAGTGTTTGGATATGCAACTCATTTATTTTTCAGGAAATGAGAATTTTAAGCACAAAAGTAATTTTTATTGAAAAATCAACTGTTTACAAAAAAATGGCACTTTTGCGGTATCATCCTTCTCTATATGCCAAAACCCTTAATAGACTTGTTTTACTCGATGCTCAAGTTTTTAGTCTGACAATAAGAACTTTAATACGATTGTCTATGAACGTTAACTTCAATGCGATTGTATATAACAAAGGATTGGTGAGTTCGCTGTCTGGTTTAAATCCACATCGATTATGTTGTTGAGCTTGCCCAAACAGACACTTGTCGTTATAGGTTTTTTAAATCCTTTTTTATATACAATCCTTGTAGTTATAGGTTTTTTTGTGAGTCGAGTGATACATACGCCACAAAAGCGATAGCATCACGGCTTGAACACTTTTTTGTCCTGTACATAGTCGAGGCTAAAGTTTTTTTAGAAAAACTTTAGCCTCGAAAGGATTGCCCCTACATAAATGACGGCTCAAAGGGGCAATCCCTTGTGATTGCCCTCACGAAAAAGCTTAACTTAATGGCAGTGAAGTTGACACCTGGGGAACGTTTTTCAGGCTAAAGTACAGCAAAGCTAAACTTTAGACAGAGTTTTGTTCGATGCTCCGATGTTCTCGTTTTTTTTGACATACTGATTTATAATATTTTATACAATCACATCTTAAAATAAACGTTTATTACTTATTTATTTTTATTGAGTAAAAACAATCACTTAGCCTTACCTATTTTTATTGATTAAAAACAATGACTTAGTATTACATAACCGCCCACCACAAAGCTTAAAGTCTAATGACCTGAGTTCGATGTAAAAAGATATCATATTCAATGAATTATTTTCACGAGACTGACAAATCACAATCCCTTTTGATTGCGGATTTTCCGTTTGTGCCAAAAAATCGTCTGGTGTCAATAGGAACACCATTAAAAAGTGAAGAGTCTTACGTCGAACTCAGGTTAATGGCACGCACTTTTGGTTGTGCAAGAACAGCCAGTGTAACTACCTAAAACTTAATTTATATCGTGCGTGCCATTAGCTTAAAGCCCCTGTTTTTACTAAAAACAAGAACATCGAATAATAAGGAAAATAACGAAATGAAAAATCCTGAACATTGCGATCATGGAAATTCAGCACCTTACGATGTACTTAAAAACCTTCATTATTCGCAAGCGGGTGCAGGTCGCCATAAATGTACTATTTGTGCATACAAAGAAGGTTATCAAGCTGGAATAGCTGAAGGAATACGAAGAGCTAAAGAAGCACTGGCTAGATTAAAAAATAAGTAACTCGTAACTCTTCAAAATAGTTGTCAAGTGAAAGTTTGCAATTATTCGAGCTTTGTGCGTAAATACTTGATGTTCTCGTTTTTATACCATACTTTTCAGTTGTTCTTGGTGTATCCCCTTTAAGAAAGGGAAATTAGGGCAATGGTGTCTGTTAGGTTGATTTTGTTCTACATGATACTTGATTGTAGAGCACGCAGAAAAGGGGCGATGCTCAAAAAAGTGTGCCTAAAGCACACACCCTAAAAGAGCGATTATCAAAGAATTCTGGCCGGAAACTGCAAATCAGCCCGATAGGACTTTGGTATCGATGAATGACCGCCTTAACCTCATTCTTTATTCTCGGACAACACAAAAATAGGGTGAAACAGACTGGACATGTAACCCAACAGACACACCCCAAGGTTAGGGGAATTTGGCATTTTAAAATTCCCCCTAATTTTGCCTTCAGTGCGGACAAAAAAAACGAGAACCTAAAGTAAGAGAAAAGATGTATTCACGTTTAGCATCCCCGGTGTCGAGTAGTGATCATGAACTGCTCACAAATACCCTCCGTGTTGCTGGTTTGCTAACTAAACTTGCTTGCCCCTGAAAAAACGCTGGCAGAAGTTCAGACGGCTTTGTTTAGAACGGTGGGCAAGTTCTTGAGCAACGAGTTGACGCGGAGCGTCATTTCAGTCCTTCCCACGCAGTGTGTTACTGCCATTAAGTTAACCTAAGGATCGAAGAAAAATTAACTTCCCCCTTGATTGGGTTTAGTGCCCTTTAGGGTACTTGAGCTATTAGACAACGGCTGATGCTGTTGGCGAATGTTATTTTTTAGCCTATCCTAAGTTACTGTCAAAAAATAAGTTGTCAAGTTGTCAAATTGTTCTCTAGAATTAGTTGAAATTTTTACCAAGTTATTTTTTGACAATTCCTGGGCATTGATGCAGGAGCCCAATATTTTGGCTGGGCGTTAGAGTCCAAGATAAAGATAAATCTTAGACTTTGTAGTTCAACTTAATGGCATTGTAGCGAAGCGTGGGAACAAGTCACTTATAAGGAAGATTGAGCCAATAGAGGAGTTTAAATGAACGTTTATTACGATAAAGACGCTGATCTCTCGATTATCCAAAGCAAAAAGGTCGCTATTATAGGTTATGGCTCACAGGGCCATGCCCATGCCAATAATCTGAAGGAGTCTGGGGTTGATGTTGTCGTCGGTTTGCAGAGCGGTTCGGCCTCAGCACAGAAAGTTGAAGCCGCGGGCTTACAAAGTAAACCCATTGATGAAGCCGTCGCTTGGGCCGACGTGGTGATGGTACTGGCCCCGGATGAACATCAAGCGCAACTCTACCGCGAAAGCATTGCACCCAATATCAAAAATGGTTCGGCACTGGCTTTCGCGCATGGATTTAATATCCATTTTGAACAGATCGAACCCCACAAAGATCTTGATGTGATTATGATTGCGCCCAAAGGCCCCGGCCATTTGGTGCGTTCTACTTATACGCAAGGGGCCGGGGTGCCCTGTTTAATTGCGGTGCATCAAGATGCCTCAAAGCAAGCGAGAGACATTGCGCTTTCTTATGCCAGTGCCAACGGTGGTGGACGCGCCGGGGTTATTGAAACCACTTTCCGTGAAGAAACCGAAACCGATTTGTTTGGTGAACAAACCGTGTTGTGTGGCGGCATTACAGCCTTGGCACAAGCGGGATTTGAAACATTAGTCGAAGCCGGCTATGCGCAAGAAATGGCCTATTTTGAATGTGTGCACGAACTCAAACTGATAGTCGATTTGATGTACGAGGGCGGTATCGCCAATATGCGCTACTCCGTCTCCAACACCGCCGAATATGGCGATTTTACTCGGGGCCCACGCATCATTACCGAGCAAACCAAGGTCGAAATGCGTCAAATTCTCAAGGAAATTCAAAACGGCGAATTTGCGCGTGAATTTATCATGGAAAATCAAACCGGTAAAGCCACACTCAAAGCGAAACGCCGCCTTGCACGCACCCATCAACTTGAACAAGTCGGTGAAAAACTGCGTGACATGATGCCTTGGATCAAAGCTAATAAGCTAGTTGATAAGAGTAAAAACTAAATAAATCCTAGGGAATGGGGAATGGTTCATTAAGGAATAGGGAATAGGGAATTATCATGATTTACTTGACCCGAAGATTTCATAAACTATCCTAAATAACATTTATAGGTAAGTTTTATGAAAACAATTGGTCAGTCAAGACATGACTTATCCCTTTCCCCTTTCCCCTTTTCCCCTTTTCCCTTTTCGCTCTCCCCTTAAACCTACTATGACCGATGAAATAGATATACCAGAAAAACCAAAACGGCGTAGGGGCATTTATCTGCTGCCTAACCTGTTTACCACGGCAGGCTTATTTTCAGGCTTTTACGCCATCATCGCAGCAATCAATGATCGTTTTGAGGCCGCCGCGATAGCCATTTTTATTGCCATGATACTTGATGGACTTGATGGACGTGTAGCTCGTTTAACCAATACTCAAAGTGCTTTTGGGACTGAATATGACAGTCTTTCAGATCTCGTGTGTTTTGGTATCGCCCCCGCTTTACTTATGTATCAATGGTCTTTGTCCTCTTTAATCGAGTTATCCAACCTGTTGGGCAAACTGGGTTGGTTAGCCGCTTTTATTTATACCGCAGGCACAGCCCTACGTTTAGCACGTTTTAATACGCAAGTTGGCAAAGTTGACAAAGGCTATTTTCAAGGATTAGCCAGTCCCGCTGCGGCCGCAGTGATGAGTGGATTTGTTTGGTTAGGTATGGACTATCAATGGGATGGTTCAGCTTTAGCTTTACCAGCTTGGCTGATAACGGTAAGTACCGGATTACTGATGGTTAGCAAATTCCGCTACCATAGTTTTAAGAATTTAGACTTTAAAGGACGAGTACCGTTTGTGACAGTCCTGATTGTCGTGATGGTGTTTGTACTTGTGTCAATTAATCCGCCGCAAATTTTATTTCTAAGCTTTTTGGTGTATGCCATCTCCGGGCCAATATTAACCCTTGTACAGTTACGGAAACGTCGCGCGGCCCGCTTGTCTGCTGACAATCAAGAATCTACCACACATAAATCTTAACCACAGTCAGTTTTTAGTTAAGTACCTTAGTATATTCGCTCATGTAAGGAATTAGGTGAAACAGGGCAGCTCCGAACTCGTGCTGGACTCGGTTTGCAACTGAGTCATAAACGTTTTCACCTATAGATGTTCAGATAATAGGCAACGGATAGCATCCCTTCGAGGGATGCTCTCCGTTACGACTGGTATTTTTGCCCAGGTACTTATATTGCATGAAATCATAAACTCAACTTGTTAGTGGGAATAGGGAATTACCCGCCCATTCCCTATTCCCCATTCCCCAAAATATGTTATTCAAACTTATAAACCGCCTCGTTTCCAAAATTTCTGGAAAAGTCCATCTCCGAGTTATCCTCATTGTGCCATTTGTGTTCCAAATTATTTTAGCGGTGGGACTGACGGGCTATTTTTCATTTCGCAACGGGCAAGAAGCCATCAACGATCTTGCTACCCAGTTGCACACAGAAATCACAGCACGCATTGAGCAATACATTAATACCTACCTAGAGATACCCTCCCTTGTGGTTAATATCAATGCCAATGCTATCTCTGAGGAACAGTTGGATTTAAAGGACTTGCGTAGTTGGCTACCCTACCTCTTTAAGCAGAGCAAAGTCTTTGAGGAACTGAGTTTTATTTACTTCGGCCATCAAAAAAATGGTGATTACATCGCATTACATAGGCGAGAGAACGGCAGTTTAGCCTACAATATTAAAGATCATCAAACCGAAGAGGTTATGTTAGATTATCTTTTGGATAAAAACGGCGAGCCTGTCGACTTTCTCAAGAAAGATAATAAATATGATCCTCGAAAACGATCTTGGTATACAACTGCGGTAAACGCGGGAAAAGCCGGATGGACTGATATCTACGAATTTGTGGGTACTGGGCTTGAGACGGGACAATTAGGGATGAGTTTTGTCTCTCCCTATTATGACAATGGGGTTTTGCAAGGAGTCTTAGGTTCTGATTTTACCCTGAAAAGAATTAGCGATTTTTTGAGCCGCATAACAGTGGGTAGTTCTGGAAAAACTTTCATTGTGGAACGCTCAGGTTTACTTGTAGGCGGTTCATTCCCCCATGAACCATTGGTCGAAGCTGAGACCGGAAAAAAGCGACGACTGATATTTGATGTGAAAGATCCATTGATTAAAGCCACCGCTAACTATTTAAGAAATCATCAGTATGGCGATTTTACTCAAATTAAAGATAACCAACAAATGTACTTTTCATATCAAGGACAACGGCAACAGGTTCATGTGTCGGCCTTAAACACTTTAAAAAATCGCTTTAATTTAGATTGGCTGATTGTCGTTGTCGTACCCGAAGCCGATTTTATGGAGCAAATCAACACCCATACTCGCATCACATTTTTGTTAACACTAGTGGCTCTGTTATTAGCGACTATCATCGGCATTTTCACCTCTTCATTCCTTATCCAGCCCATCCTACGTTTAAATGAGGCTGCTAAAAAACTGTCAGCGGGTGATTGGGAGCAAAGTTTACCAGTTGGGCGTTCTGATGAATTGGGGGAACTTGCCAACTCGTTCAACGATATGACAAAACAGTTAAAAACTTCCTTTAAAACCCTTGAGGCCCAAAACACGGAGCTACAACGCTTGGATAAGCATAAGAATGAATTTCTTACCAATACTTTCCATGAATTGCGTACCCCCCTCAATGGTATTATTGGCATAGCAGATTCCTTGATTGATAGTCCTCTCCCGGAACAAACCCATGCTAATTTGACGATGATTATTGTCAGTGGGCAACGATTGGCTAACCTTGTTAGCAATATTCTTGATTTTTCCAAATTGAAGCACAACAATATTGACTTACAACTCAAGTCTGTATCCTTGCGAGAAATCGTTGAAGTGGTATTTAGCCTGAGTAAACCTTTGATTGGTAATAAGAACTTGCAATTGATTAACACGATTTCCTTAAATTTACCGCCGGCTAAAGCGGACGAAAATCGTTTACAACAGATATTGCATAACTTGCTGAGTAACGCAGTTAAATTTACCGAACAAGGGCGCGTAGAAATTTCGGCAGAAGTCAACGAAAATTTTATAGCTATCAACGTTTCCGACACCGGCATTGGTATTTCTAAAGATAAATTAGAGAGTATTTTTAAATCCTTTGAACAAGCAGACGGTTCGACGGCGCGAGTTTACGGTGGTACTGGCTTAGGTTTAGCGGTGAGCAAAAAGCTGGTAGAACTGCATGGCGGAAAAATTTCTGTCACGTCGGAGATGGGTGTTGGCTCACGGTTTACCTTTACCTTACCCGGTGCCCAATCCGAAAAAAATGCTTGAAAAAGCGGTTTTAGGTTAACGTGGTATAATGCTTTCCGTTTTTGACGAACCCAATTATCTTGACAATGTCATATTATCATTCGTTTCAGGCGAACCTTGTACGAGAAGACTGCGTATGTATGTTACCAGGAGTACAAGGCGAACCTTGTACGAGAAGGCTGCGTATGTTATCAGGAGTACAAAGTGAACCTTGTGCCAAAAACTTAACCCCAGTGCCGCGATCCTTGCACTCCTAACTTAACTTATAGTAACCAACCCACCAACTAAAAAATTATGTCCCTAACCACATCTTCAGCCCAAAACATTTCACACATTCTTACTGAGGCTTTGCCGTACATCAATCGTTTTACTGGCAAAACATTTGTCGTTAAATACGGCGGCAATGCAATGGTAGATGAAACACTCAAAAATAGTTTTGCTCGCGATATTGTTTTAATGAAACGCACCGGTATGAACCCCATCGTGGTGCATGGCGGCGGGCCCCAAATCGGTGACTTATTAAAACGTTTGGGTAAAGACAGTGAATTTTACCGCGGGATGCGTGTCACCGACAGCGAAACCATGGACGTGGTACAAATGGTACTCGGTGGTTTAGTGAATAAAGACATTGTCACCTTAATTAATCGCCAAGGCGGCGCGGCAGTTGGGCTGACTGGTAAGGACGCCGAACTTATTCATGCTCGCCAATTGACTTTTACCCGCGATAATCCAGAAATGAATGCCCCAGAAATCATTGACATAGGCCATGTCGGTGAAGTTGACAGTTTCGATACTTCTATCATTGAGTTGTTAATCCATGGCAATTTTATTCCGGTGATTGCGCCCATTGGTATTGGTGAAAATGGGCAATCCTATAATATTAATGCCGAGTGCGACACGTTTTCTTAGAAACTTGAGTTAAATCAAGCCAATAGGAAGAATCCCCAAATTTTAGGGATTACAATTATGTTATTTATAGGGATGAAAGGCTACCCTTGCTGTATTACTCAG
>QNER01000010.1 GCA_003646175.1 Candidatus Parabeggiatoa sp. nov. 1 | reverse complement strand
TGTTGCTCTTGGTTCATAATATACCTGTGCTATGGGTTTGTTAATGACAATCAATTACCCACTTTACTTTTGGTGTCGTTGGGAAGGGGGATGCACCATTTCCAATTCCTAATTTCCAAATTAGTCTGTACGATTAAAAATCTCTTACAGCAATATACCTTCGTAAAACGTTTAATTTTTTTTGTATGGCTTTTATAGCCCAGCGAGGGAAATACGGGCGTTGGCAGCTAACCGTACCAATAGAATTGAAGCTTGCTGTCAATTTTTTCCCGATGGTGTATCTGAGTTCTTCGCTGTGCGCGGCGGAACTTTGGACACAATTATTTAGTCACAAGCCATAACGGATAGCATCCCTCGAAGGGATGCATACCGTTACGTTATTATCGAAACATCTATAGAGCAATGCAGTCCCACCCAATTTGCGGCTCATTGAAAAGTTTTTGAAATTTATTCTATAATAGCGAATTGTGAAGTGCGAAATTTTTCGCACTGTACGGTTAAACATAAGAGGTTTTATAGATGATGTAAAATCAATAACTTACTGACAGACTGCTGATTTTGGCACGGTGCTAAATAAACGCACAAAACCATCATCAGTTGGGCGTACCTTTCGTTTAACCATTTTTAATCGTACAGGTCGAAATTTTTTGTGGTTTAACGTCAAAATAAGGTGACTCTTTTAAGCAGCGACACTTTGTCAAGCGATGAACGGAGAAATCTTTAACCCCCAAGATTCCTCATGTTCGTTCTTCATTACAACCAAGTTAGGGGTAGTTCCTACAAACCAATGGAGGTATTGAAAATCAATGAGTTACATCGGTACGGAATGAAAGATCAAGCGGCTCGCTGTCAGTATAGCATTGGATTTTCCTCGATCATCAAACGCTTGCCCACCAAAAATCAATACCACCATTGGTTTGTAGGGACTACCCAAAATTCACCAACCGCGAAATGGGTGAGGGTATTGATTGACTGAAATTATTTACAGCATGAATTAATGTGAATTTTGGCCCACGAGATTGAGGTACTCTTGCCTTTCCTCGGCACTCCATTCATTTGGTTTTTTTTCCATCAGTTCTACCCAGAATTGAGTTTTGTAAGATTCATACAAACCATTTAGGGCACCCAAAAATTCATCGTCGATTTTATTGGTGTCTGTGAAAAGCGGTTTTTGCGTGGCTAATTGATTGATGGTTTGCTCTGATGAAGTCCCTCGCCAGTGTTCGCAAATGGCACCTAATGTTAATTGAGGGTTCCGCCTCGTAAATTCAATAAGTTCTAACAGTATTTTTATATCTTGTTGTTTTAAGTTAGATAATTTTTTATTAGGGTACTGAACTGATTGAGATAACGTCGGCTTATGTAATAAATACACAATCGCTCGATGTACCGCCGACAGATCTTTCACGCTTGTGAATGGTTGAAGTTTTTTAATAATGGGTGGTTCAGGTACTTCACCTCGTTGTATAAGTCGAGTCAAATTTTGAAGTAAGACACCGGTTAATTCACTTAATTTTTGCAACATTAAATCACGATAAGCCCCCGCTGGTAGTTGCTTTAACAAGGGTTTTGCCAATTCGACTAAACGCGCTCGCCCATCAATACTCCTCATATCCACTTGTTGTGTTAGCGTGTCAAACCAAAAATTTGACAGAGGCGTTGCCTGAGCTAAGCGGCTATTAAAGCTTTGCGTCCCTTCCTGACGCACCAAACTATCGGGATCACTTCCTTGCGGTAAAAATACAAAACCGACTTGACGGCCATCTTGTAACAACGGCGACACCGTTTCCAAAGCGCGCCAAGCCGCTTTCAGCCCCGCCTCATCGCCATCAAAACAAAAAATGAGTTCCGACACGCTCACAAATAAGCGAGTTAAATGCTCGCGGGCAGTTGCGGTGCCCAAGGTGGCGACAACATTGGGTATACCATATTGTGCTAATGCCACCACATCCATATAACCTTCTACAACGATTATTCTTTCGAGCGGGCGGGTTTTACGGGCGAAATACCAACCATATAATTCGCGGCGTTTTTGAAATAAGGGAGTTTCTGGGGAATTGAGGTACTTAGGTTCATGTTCGCTCGAACCGAGCTTTCGTCCACCAAACGCAATGACACGCCCCCTTTGATCTAAAATAGGGAACATCACCCGATCCCGAAAATGATCATAACGACGGCCAGTTTCTTTCTGTTTGATTAAACCGGTTTTGAGCAAACGTGTCCGCATGTCCGAATCCGTGCCATAAGTTTTCAATAGATTATCCCAACCCGGCGGTGCGTAGCCCAAGCCAAAATCACGTGCAATTTCCCCAGTTAAGCCCCGTTTTTTTAGGTAATCTATGGCGGCTTGGGATTGACGTAATTGTTGCCGATAATACTGTGCAGCTTGCGCCATGACTTGATATAAATCGTCAAATGCCGTGATTGAGGTGGGTGCTGAGCCTTGCTCATACACCACCTCCATGCCAATTCTGGAAGCCAATTCATGCACGGCCTCAACAAAGCTGAGACGCGCATAATTCATAAGAAAACCTACCGCACTACCCGAGGCACCACAGCCGAAACAGTAATAAAATTGCTTATCGGAACTGACGGTAAAAGAAGGCGTTTTTTCGTTATGAAAAGGACAACAGGCCGTAAAATTTCGGCCCGCTTTGCGTAGCGACACATAACTATCAATTAAATCAACAATGTCAACACGAGTTATTAACTCATCGATAAAACTGCGAGGAATGCGTCCAGTCATTTTCTATTTATTAAGGGGAATGTTACAAGGGAAGATAGGAAAGGGGAAAAAAACTAACCCCTTTTTTATATCTTGGACTTCGGACAAATTTGTTTAGAGGTTCAGTGGTTCAGAAATTCAAGAGTTCAGAAGAAAAGGAGAAAAGGTGTGTTGATGAATTTGACAAGCCTATTGATACCGCGAAGTACCCCAACATTTACCCCAACAATCACTTTTCAGTTTGAACAAAAGGTGTCAAATATCAACAGGCATTTGAGAGTTTTAGCCAAGATTGGCAATAATACTCAATATTCACGTTTTTTTCATAACACACTAATTTAGCTAGCCAATTTTTTCAATAACCTCTTGAAATGACGTTAATAATAGTTATTAATGCCAAACCATGAGTTAGTGTGGCAAAGCACTGTTGGGCTACGCTTTGCATTGATAATTTCCACCTAACACTGGTTCATTGAGTTATAGGTTTTTATCACGTTTCTGGGTTCAAAATTTTCAGTAATTGCTTGATTATTAATGATAAAACGTAACTACTCAGCACCGAAGGGGCGAATTATTATAGCCTCTTGCAAAACCCCAGGTACAGTTTATGATTTAAAGCCCTTTCTGGGCGCATTAAAAAGGTTCCCAGGGCGCAGCCCTGGGCTTTAATAAAGCGCCCAGAAAGGGCTGAGTAGTTACGATAAAACTTTAAAAACTTTAAACGATGTTGATATAGAAACCCAAAAATCTCACTGGAAAGATATTCAGAAAAATATTCAGGGCAAAACCACAAAGCATTCCAAAACTGATAAGGTTTCTAACTGAAATTATTATTGCTGTAAATAATCCTGTGATAGAACCCTAACATATTTATTTCGTTCATCCCCTCTATCGATGGATGGGACTTGCAACAAAATCACGGAAAAATATCTGAAAAACTATAGTGGGTTAGCCAATCAACACTTTTTTCACAAATTTGATAAGCAAAAATCAAGGATTTAGCGGAAGTCAAAAAAAAAATTGTCAAGGAAATGGCTTTTGACATCAAACTAAGAGTTATTTATTTAAAAACATGAACCCCAAAACCTGAGGCGTATAAAGTATCTATGTCACCAAAGCCCAAAATTCAATCCTATAACTCACAATTCACTGAATAAAATAATAACAACTTTATTTTTTATCTTGTTGATAAACAAACCGTTTGTTATAAAAAAAGTATTTTTCATGCCATATTCTCTTTATGGTTATTTTAGAGAACACTATTTTCAAAGAATAACATCCCACTTTTGTGTATTGTTGGGATGATTAAAAATAACTGTGGAGCCTCTTGCAAAACTCTTGAACAGAAACAATAAAACAATCACTTATGAATAGATATTAGTATGGAATCTTGTTGGCGATTTATTGTTGGTGCGTCAAAGTTTTGCAAGTACCTCTTTATGATAAATATTTTTAACTTATTATCAAGCGAATGGTGAGCTATAGCTTTTCTTATGAATGAAATATTGTAACGAACGAAGCGAGAAAGGGCTGTAAAGCGTCAGTCTCGATTCCGATTTGTCTGAAAGGGTTAGCCCCACCCGAATAGCCCCGCTCGAATAGTCCCTTTTACCTTTTTTACTGACTTAAACGTTGTTTGATTGTCATACTGAGTACCTTCATATCGACCCGCCCTTGTACCTTGGGCTTGAGAACCCCCATAACTTTACTCATCTCTTTAACGGAACTTGCTCCCGTTTCTTTCATGGCAGTTTCAATCAAGCCAGCCAGTTCAGCTTCGCTTAAAGGTTGTGGCATATATTCTTGTATCACTTTTATTTCAAAGGCTTCTTGTTCGGCCAAATCTTGGCGGCTGGCCTTTTCATACTGTGCCATTGAATCGCGCCGTTGTTTGAGCATTTTCTCCAGCACGGCTATCACTTGCGTATCATCCAAACTGATACGTTCATCAACCTCCCGTTGTTTAATCGCAGCAGTAATCAAACGTATCGTGCCCAAGCGTTGTTTGTCTTTGGCACGCATGGCCGCCTTCATGTCTTCTTGAATTCTTTGTTTGGGAGATTCAGACATAATGCTTTTTCCAATTGTACTCACCTTGAAGGCGAGCCATAGTCAAATGGTATCGATTCAGCTAAAAGGAACGCTCTCGGCGCAACGTATCACGAAAGCGTTTTTTCATGTGCCGTTTGACAGCAGCGGCAGCTTTACGTTTACGGACGGTGGTGGGTTTTTCGTAAAATTCACGACGATGGACTTCGGCTAAAATCCCGGCTTTTTCACAAGCACGTTTAAAACGACGGATAGCAATTTCAAAGGGTTCATTTTCTCTCACACGAACTTGGGGCATTAAAACGTGACCTCCATTTAAAATGGTAAAGTGGAAATGCAAACCGCGCATTATAATATTTCATTGACTGATTAGTAAAGTACACGACAGTGTTGAAAGGGGAAAGGGACTATAGTTTTTCAGTTTTTAGTTGTCTTACTTTAACCCAAATATTTCACAAACCCGTTGAAATTTATTATAATTTTTTGATTTATAAGTTATTTAATAAAAAAAGGGTTCCGGAAATAATTTTCGCTGGTACGCTGTTTTTGTAAGAATATTCGGTTGAGTCATCCACGAAATCGTTTTTCATCCGTCAAATCCTAAAAAACGAGCCACTACCAAACATATTAATTACCAATTACCAATTTTATTATGCTTATGGTGGCAAAAGTGCAATGGTCAAAAGGTAATGGCACGTTTGAAGATATTGTTTCAACAAACCTAAACACCGGAGTCCAAGTTTTAACTATGGGGTGTACAAACTCAAGTTTGGCCCCTAATACATTGCTTAAGTAAGTGTCATTATATTTATAGGGACTATTGGTCAAAAAAGGGGGGGTGAAAAAACCAAGAGATCAAATAAATTCGAGTTTTGCAGTGTTTAAGCGGGGGCAGGGATCGAATTTTAATATTATTTTCTAATAGCGAATAACGAATTTTGAGCGACGAATGACTTCCGTGCAATAACCGAGTCATTTCATTATATTTCAGTAAGCATATAAACATCCTAAATGATTTGTAAACCAAATCAGAGAAAAAATTATCGAAAAAATTTACAACTCGTTTAGGAACACTATATTAGGACTTACGCATTGATAAACTCTATTTTTTGTTTTCATGATAAATATCATATAGTTATGAAAATATTTGTGGTTTTTTTTCAACACAGAGTTCACGGAGTACCACAGAGCCACACAGAGTTTAAGATTTTTTTCTCTGTGAAACTCCGTGTAACTCTGTGTTTCGTTGAAGATTTAAAAAATGATAGGTGGTAAGTCCTATATATACAAAAATTGTTGAATTTTATGTCACGATACATCAACATAAAATTTTTATTAAAAATTAGGCACTTGCAAAACTCGAACCAGTTTCTTGGGAATGGGGTTCGCGGCTAAAGTATTTTGGGCACAAAAAATATTTTGTGCACAAAAAATAAGAGCAAATTGGGAATTAAACAAATTAAACATGATAAATCACTCAGATTTTGGGATTCAATCTTTTCAATAATATATTTAAATAAGTTATATTGTAAATCAAGTAGTTATTTAAAAACAGGAACGCCGAAACGTGAGTAAATAAAAACAACAAATAAATTAATTAATAAAATCTCATATAAAATGAACCATTTCACATTCCCTAAATTTGCAAGAGGCTCAATAAATATTACACACTATTTGTGATTTAAATAATTTGGTTTTGATATTCTATATTCGAGAACAGACAAGTATTGATTGATGTCACAGCCCTAGCAGCCTGTCAGAAAATACCGCTAAAGTTTTGTACAACATTTATGATTATTATAACTGCGTTAGGTAACTCCCAAATAATAATATACTAGGGTTCTATTTCTCCCCCAGGTTGCCTTAAGGCTATTCACATTCAACCCCTTCGGGGTTGATAGGTGATTTAGAATTTTTCTGGTAGGTTAATTTTTTGGAGTTACCTTAATAATCAATGAGTTAGTTGATTAATTTGACGGGCGGCTATCGTTTTTCATAAATTTCACAAGCCGTGACGGATACCATCCCTTTTCAGTGTGGTATCCATGAAGCTATTATCAAAATATCTATAGCAGCGTTAATGTCATCAAAGGTGTTATGGATGACTGGCGTTTGAATAGTTGCCACCACCGGCTAGGAACGATAGCTGCGACAACCGATGCCTTAAGGGGTTACATAAGATTCCGGTTGTCGTAAACATTACCATGCGTCAGTGCCGCTAGTAAAGTTGGAAACCTAACCACACAAATAAAGGGTAAACAATTATTCACCGGGAGTTAAACGTCAAAACGTAGGGATCAATTAACCGCTTCACTGCATCCAGCATGAATGGTGAATGCAGCGAAACTAATTAGTCCCCTACAAACTGCCCTAAGGCGATAGCGGGAAAATTAATATACCCGTAGATAAACCCATTTTTTTGAAAAAACTTGGTTTATTATAATGAAGTGTGGGTATTTTATTTAAATACAACCGCCTAACCGCCCAAAATTATTCCACTGGATTCACGACTCGCCCCATAAACAAGATACTCCCAGACGAATTGTGACGAATCAAGAAGATAAAGGGATGATCCGCACGGAATATGGGTGTGGGTGGTGGCAAACCTCTTGTGCCAACAAACACAGCCGTTGCAGCGGCAGCCTCAGTCCCTTTTTCATTGACATCCACAAAGGCTTTATGGATGATCGACTTAATGTACAGTTCCTTCGTCCCATCCATACCAGAAAAGTCAGCATCATCATTAAACGCATCGGGCATCCCCATGTTTTTAAGGGTTTTGGATAACTCAAACCCAGTGCTTACCTTGAATTTAGGCAAAAATACCTTCACTTTCTTCCACTGTAAACTATCTAACCATTCATCAAGGTTTGCCGGATTGAGCGATTCTTCCAGTGCCGCTAGTCCGTCATGTTGTTTCGGAAGTAGGATAATCATGGAGAGATTATTCTTGTCGTAGGAGATAGGAAGTTCAAAGGGATCCTTTTCCTGACGATTTTCGGCATAAGGAAGTTCAAGCACCCAAAGGCTGTCATGTTCCTCGTAGCCGAAATAGCTCTTCTGATTCATCATCGGAACCTTAATACTGTTCCCTGAAGTCATCAAAAACGGCTGCTTTGTTGTGTTGCTCTTCTCAAAAGGGCTTGCCCAGTTACCTTTGAAGTAAATGGCATTGACAAGGACAAGGCGAGTCAGAGAATTGAGAATGCCTTGCGGTACAATATTCTTGATTTTATGACGAGTTTTATCCTCTACCCAAGCGTTGATCTGTTTGCGGATGGCTTGGTATGCGGTTTCAAAGTCAACTTCTTGCAGTGGCGCTTTGTAGTAGTCCTTTACCGCATTTTTAAACTTCTTTTGAAACATGCCCCCTTTTTGGCCCCACAATGCATTAGCAATGTTCAGCTCAATGTTTTTCTGAGCAGCATCATTGATCTGATCTTGCAGAAGACTAAAGGCCGGATGAAGTGCGGTTTGGCATTCAGGGAAATGTAAAACCTCAGACATTTGCGCTGCCGTTTTTTCTTTGGCACCGGCGTAAGTCATTGCGAGGGCAGTTGACACACTGTAAGGGGAGAAAAAAAGATTGCCGCTTTCAGCAGTTAGTTGGGCATAGAGCTCAAGTGCAAAGGTTGTGTTGCCCTCTACCACCGGATTAATCAGTCCATATTGCGTGTTGTCTCCGGTTTCGCAGCTATCTGCGTTTGCTGAAGATTGGCTTAACACCAAGAAAACACTAGAAAAAATCATTACCCATGAAATCATGAGTCTTTGTATCAGTTGCATCGGTTCACTCCTTATGATTGGCTAAAAATTGACTCTGACTCGCCCAAAAAAGTTTGGTCCCCATAAAAACTTAAAAAAATCAACGTTCTGCGATTTTACATAAAATTTTTCTGGGCATTGATGTGCACTCAAGAAAGATAATCAACTAAAACTTTAAAACTTGAGTGAATGGGAAATAGAAAATAGGGCTTAGCAAATAGTTAATTTTAAGTTGCAATTCCTAATTTGTCATTTCCAATCAAGTTTATGAGGGTGGCATTCCTATTTCCCAGGTAATCAATGTAACTTATTGATTTTACTAAACTGCCTGATAAATATTTAAAAATAAAGAAATCAATCAGTTATAAAAATAACCGTTTTTTGGGAATGCGTCCGTTTATGATTTTATAGTCCTCCAGAATTTTATTTATCGTTTTTGGTAATGATTTGCCGTTTTTTAAGCAAAAAAAACTTGAACTGTGATGCGAATGGGTAATGGGTAATCGAACAAAATGTTGAACCAATTTAAACGGTGTGTTGTGTTGATAGGGTAGATTATACTGTCCACCGTTACAATTTGCGCTTTTGCCCGCTCGAAAAATCCCCAATATCGCATTTTGTTGAAGGAATAAAATGCTATAGACATATTTAGTCTCCTTTAGGAGACTTGAGCTTTCAGACAACTGCTTTCGCGCCAAAGTTTTTGCACGCAAAAACTTCTTTGCTACAAGCTGTTGACTGTTAAATTAAAAAAAAGCGCAATTTATGAAGATGCTAAGGAACTGTACATAAATAACTTGCTCATTTTATTTATAAAGTATATATAAAATCAGTAGGTTATATAGATAATGAAAGCAACTTATTTTTGCTCGGTTACGAAGTACAGTAGCGCGTAATCCATCAAATGGTGGCTCATGCTAAGGCTGCTACAAAGTCCCTTACTATGTTCAACATGAATTTGACCATTGAATAACAGAAAAAGTCTTTTTAATTCAAATTGTGTTCCAATAGGGTTGAATATAATAGGTTTATTAAATACTTAAAAT
This sequence comes from Candidatus Parabeggiatoa sp. nov. 1, assembly GCA_003646175.1. Lineage (GTDB taxonomy): Bacteria > Pseudomonadota > Gammaproteobacteria > Beggiatoales > Beggiatoaceae > Parabeggiatoa. The sequence continues at coordinate 17,203 of QNER01000010.1, read as the reverse complement.
CAATAGAGTTTCTATCAATTTAACGTAACTAATTGATTTAATTGAAGTTAGCATTTACACGCCTGTCATAAAATCAAGCACTTAAGATTAAATCGGTATAATGTATAATACCTAAAACCTATTACCTTCACCGCCAAAAAACGTTTCTGAAAAATTATACTTCACTCCCTTGAAAAGGGTGATAATATGAAGGGGTTATGGTTCATTTTTTGAAGATTGATCAAAGACATTAAGCCACTTCTTCCTCAAAAAAATAAATCCGTTAAATCCGGAAATAAGTTGTACTTTAGTATGTGTGCAATTTATGTCATCAAAGTTAAAATCCAAACCAATATTTTGGCGATTTTAGTGTCCATTCAGAAACGCCACACTAACGGCATGTTATTTTTAGCAAAGCTCAATAAATACTGTTGGTTATCAACGTTTTAAGATTTAGGACTGAAATCGAAATAACACGGGAGTCAAGTTTCCTAATGGACACTATTTAGGCAACTCCAACGAAATACTGTGGAAAACGCGAATATCAGGGAGTTGAAACTGGTATTTTTTATTATTTGGGAGTTGCCTTATTAAATCAGTCCTTTAAATCCCACTTGTCCACATTTTTTGCCCGCTAATCGGCAAGCATGGCTCAGTGCTGTCGCCAAGTCTTGTTGGTGGCATAAACTATCAAGAATACCGGCGTTAAAAGTATCCCCAGCACCAAGCGTATCCACTACTTGCGGGGGGGGAAAAGCGGGGCTGTATAGCAGCGTTCCGTTTGTTTCTAACGCATAACCCCCTTTTGTACCCCATGCACAGATAAGGCGAGCTTGGGGTGCTTGTTGCTGCATCGCTTGCAAAAATGTGGCACCGTCAGTATAGGCATAGTGTTGGGCAAAGACTTTTGAAAATAATAACACCTCAACCTGAGTAAACAATTGTTCAATCTGGGAACGGGGCTTTTCTACTTCTAGCGAAATGGGGAGGGCGGGGCAAACTTGCCGGGATCGCTCTAACATGCGGGCAGTCTCGGCGACGTTGCGTCCCTCAAAGTGTAACCAGTCTAAAGCGGAAAGGTTAATAGCCTCAAAATCAGCAAAGTTAAATTCAGGCACGTCGCGGTAGTGAACAATGGTGCGAGAGCCATTGCACTGGTTTAAAATAATATAAGAGGTAGGTACTTTGCCCTGAGATTCGACTCGGCAAGCACCGATGTCAATCGCATAATCTGCCAAGTCTTCCAAAATTCGCTGTCCGTCTGGCTCGTCCACCCAGACACCGCCCCAAGTGCAACAGTGTCCCAATTGGCTTAACACGACTAGGGTATTAGTTGCATTGCCGCCCCGACAAACGCGCTGGTTTTGAGCGCGTACTTCAGCATCTTCTTCAGGGTAGCCGTTTACGGTATTGATAATATCTAGGGTGGCGATACCAATGCCTAAAATTGAAGCCATTTCTTAACAAATGTTTGATGTTAATGAGCTTTTTGCTTTGGCAAAAGGGTAATAGCTTCACTATCAAGTCTGGCGCTGGTGTTTATTACAAGTCATTAGAGCCTCTTGCAAAACTCTTTTTCAGGCAAAAGTTTTTCTCCGAAAAACATTTGCCTGAAAGGCTAAAGTTTCGCGAAGCGAAACTTTAGCCTGAAAAACATTCCCCAGGTTTTACCTTTTCAGGTAAAAGTTTTTCTAGAAAGCAGCAGCACCGCGAGGCTCGGTGTATGCACAATACAATTAGTTGCCCCAAAGTGCCCAAAAAACGGTAAGGCCTAAATCCGATTGGTTTTTCCCAAAATCGGATTTCTTTTTAAGATATTGAAAACCCCCAGCAAAAACTTTTCTAGTAATATAAACTGGAAAAAATCAGGAAAACGCAGAGCCCAGAAAACCAAGGGGCTCTTCTTCACAGCTATATTTATTGATGATAAAAATTTTTACCTGAAAGTTTTTTTAGAAAAACTTTAGCCTCGAATTCAAATTCAACCCTGTAGGGGTGAAACTCGGTTTCACTCAATGAATCGACAATCAACCCCTCCTGCGGGGTTGCCCCAGGTTTCCTTAAGGCTATTCATTTTTAAACTCTCAACCCCAAAGGGGTTTTCAGGCAAAAGTTTGCTAGAAAAACTTTTACCTGAAAAGGTGTCAACCTGGGGTTTTGCAAGAAGCTCATTATTTTGATAATGTCACTTTTCAATCATCATGCTGTTTTTTCGTACAAGGTTCACTTGAAACGAATGATAATATGATCGAGGCAAAAGTTTGCGGAGCAAACTTTTGCCTCGATCATTGTCAAGTTATTATTAACGGACATAAAATTTCTCATCCCTATAATAAACCATGATTGAAAATCTCCTTTAACCTATTACTGATACCTATTACCCGTTTTGCATGTTTCTCGTTAATGTAAATAACTCATGTTACGCACACAGCTCGATCGAGAGTCAATCGGGGCAACCATATTCGAGGCAAAAGTTTTTCTAAAAAAACTGATTCCGAGAAAGGATTGCCCCTACAATCTCTCAATGTAGGGGCAATCCCTTTGCGGTTGCCCTTTCAGCAAACATCATCATGGTATGGAACTTAGCCTTTATTGCACAACTCATGACTTCAAGAAGCAATGTGCGTAACATCAGTAAATAAATAGAAATTTGGGAGCAAGGCTCAGTATCTCACGTTCAACATATCCTCCACACCAGAAAAATTTATAAATAAATGACTAAAAAATTTTTCTGGTAGCAAACTTGCTATTATCTTTAATTATCAATCAAAAACTTAAACTGGGTGCCATAAATGTCGGACAGATACTGAGTTTGGATAAAATTGCGGAACACTTTTTGCTTATCAACCCATTTGAACACTTTTTTTTAATTAATCATGTGGACTTTTATTTGATAATCAAGTTTTTTGATCCTGTCATGTCAAAATGATGTTACTGGTTAGACGGATGAAAGGCGAGGCCTTTATGTTGTGCCTTTAACGTCTTGATAAGTGTTTGAATTTTAATAGGATGGGGGTGGGTGCGTTGTTAGAACCTTACCATGCTCTATAGACATTCAGAAATTGGTAGTGGTGCAATGTGGGTGATGGAGTCCAAACTTTAGTTTGGTAAGCCCAGCCTTCCTTGCGTTTGGGCTCCTAAAAACACCCACATTTCAGGACTACCCAGAAATTTAGGGCAAAACCGCTTTTTAAGCCTTCCTTCAAAAGCACTGAAAATTATTTACCTATTGCCTACCCATTCATTGTTATCTATAGATTTTCAGAAAAATCACTTCACGTAACGGATGCTATCCCTTTTCGGGATAGTATCCGTTAGCTTCGACTTGTGAAATTAATTATCTGAACATCTAAATTACCCATTACAAGTTTCTCCCCAATTTGAAATAACAATAAGTTAATTTAATTACGTGAGTTCGGCGTGATTTTTCAATAAGGTAACTCCCATATGACCCCGGGCAACCATAAAGGATTGCCCCTACGAGCCGAATCTTGTAGGGGCAATCCGTCGCGCAAGCCCCTGGTATTTTTTGGGAGTGACCTAAGTTAATAAATACTTGTTTAATCAATAACTTATATGTAAATTATTGATTATAATATGTTTTGTTAATACAATTATGTTATTTTTATAAGAGTAATTAGCCGCTTTTCACAGACTTTTTGTTTTCTGTCGCTGCAATATGACAAGATATGAAAAGAGCGTCGTTTTTAATTGTAATTAGCCGCTTTTCACAGACTTTTTGTTTTCTGTCGCTGCAATATGACAAGATATGAAAATAGCGTCGTTTTTAACTTCTTGATAAAAAGAAGAATAGATACAATCAATTGATTATATTCGATAATTGTATAACTCTTTTTAAAGTCAAACTCACGTTAATAATTAAAGCAAAAATTGTTCCAATTATTATTGGTGCCAAAAAAAATAGTGCTTGGACAACATCTAATATTTTGATAGTTCATTTCGTTTGATGGATAATTTTTGTTATGGTCAAATAGTTAAGATTTCTCACTAAGTCAAATGACACTTAAGCAAAGATTTCAAACTCAAGTCGAAATGACACTTAAGCAAAGGAAAATAGGAATATTGGTCACCAATTATTGATAATTATTAATTGGTATCATTAATAATTTTTTGAACCATTACCCTTCTGTCCATTCACGTTGTCCAATTGAATAACCCCGGTGTTGGAAAGTCCCGTGATGGGATTTGCAGTCAGATGACATCTGAACGACCAAATTGTAAGATAGTATTTAACGTTGAGATTTATATAATGAGGTTATTTATGAATAGATGTGTCAAACTTTATACCATGGCAACCATTTTTATGGTTTTAACAGTGTGTTTGTGCTTTTGGGGACAGTGCGCCTTGGCTGATGACTCTTCTTCGTTCACACCGGTTTCCACAATTTTACCAGATATGCTAGATGTGCCTAGTAGTGTATTGCGCACCCTAAAGGGGCATAGACGTAATGTGACTTCAATTGCCTTTAGTCCTGACGGCGAAATCCTTGCTTCAGGTAGCGAGGACGAAACCATCAAGCTGTGGAAAGTCAACACCGGCAAAGTACTGCGCTCTTTTAGAGCACATAATTTTTGGGTAACCGCTATCGCTTTCAGCCCGGATGGAAAAACGCTTGCGTCAGGCGGTGAGGACAAAACCATTAAACTGTGGAATGTGCATAACGGCAAGGCACTGCGAACTCTGCGAGGGCATAAGAATTCTGTGACTTCTCTCGCCTTCAATTTTAATGGTCGTCTCCTCGCCTCAGCCAGTTGGGATAAAAAAGTCCATTTGTGGCAGGTAAAAACGGGCCGAAAAATACGCACACTGACAGGACATAGGCGCAATATACCTTCTGTTGTTTTCAGTCCCAAAGGCAATATTCTCGCTACAGCCAGTTGGGATAAAACCGTCAAGTTGTGGAACGTGCGTGATGGTAAAATACTGCACACTCTGAAGGGGCATAGAAGTTGGTTGAATACGGTTGCCTTTAGCCCTAATGGAAAAACTCTTGCATCAGGGAGCTTAGATCGAACTATCCGGTTATGGAACGTGAAGACGGGCAAAAGAATTCGCACCCTAAAAGGACATAAATCAGCCGTGATGTCGGTTTCCTTCGGCCCGAAAGGAAAGATCTTAGCTTCTGGTAGTTTAGATAAAACGGTCAGATTATGGGATGTAAGTACGGGCAAAGCACTTCGTACCTTAAAAGGACATTGGGGCCACATTGTGTCGGTGGCTTTCAAACCCAATGGAAAAGGGATCCTTGCCTCGGGTAGCGAAGATAAGACGATTAAGCTGTGGCAATAGGGGTTTATTAATTAAGTTTAATAATTATCATTTTTTTTTATCAAAAATGTTCCTCAAGCAAATGTCAAGGTATGATTCGTATGGATGAACGCGAATATCAACAAGCCCGCGAAAGGCTCAATCAATGCCCTTGCCCTTATGAAAAAGCGATTCTCAGTAGCCGTTGTGCCTGTGCAAAATGCCAACGTTTGAATATTGCAGAACGTGAAGCCGCAGCCTGTGTGTCTCCAACAGCGCAAGAACGGTGCGTTGCGTTGCTTGAACAGTTATACCAAAATGCTCGTTTTGCTTTAAAACAGCCACGCTTGGAGGGGCCACAGCCTCACAGTAAGGCGATGAAAGTTCAATGCGGTGGTTTATTTGGCTTAGTTGCCGTGTTATTTTCTGAACGCGCCGAAGTTTCCCGAGTGGAGAATATTGACGCTTTGGTGACACAGGCGCTTTCGACGTTTGGTGAGTTGAAAAAATTGCCCTATCAGGAAATTGTGAAATTTATCAGCAATTATCAAGTGCGTGCTAAACGTTCTCAACAGTAATGGACTGAAAAAGGGTAATGGGTAATGGCATCTAATATCCACAGATTATCACACTGATTTTGGGGATAGCTTAAAAATCAACATGGAATCTGGGTTTTGGACAAGATTTTGCTTGTATAAGAATCCTCCTTAAACATGTAGGGAATTCACCAAAATTCTTGGCTCAAAGGGTTTTCTCCTGAACTTTTAACGTCGCGTTAAAATTTGAGACATGATTATGAACACCTTACCCATTAGTAACAGCAGAGCCACCCGCGCCGTTAAGCGGATAATTCTATTGACACTGCTTTCTTTCTTAATAGCCGGATGCTTTGCACCGGCGATTGTGGCTGAAAAAAATCATAGATGTCAATTAGTGACAAAAAAGTTAAAGCTGACACTATCTGAAGAAGGCACTGATATATTAACTGGGACGTTTTCGTCACACGGTTGTCAAACCCCTGAATGCCTACTCATTGCTTTAGGAGCCGTTGCTGTTTCTGCGGCTTCACTGATCGTTTCGGGAAGTATTGTCGTTATTGGAAATACCATTCACTGGATAGAAAAACAGGGAACATGTGAAAACTAGGATGACTCAAACCGTTGTGAGAAATTATTCCATAAAAGCCATTGGCGGAAAAACGGTTCAGTCAACAGCTGATCTCATTACATGGTTTAAACAGCTATTTAGCGATTGATTTTTAACTGAAAAGCCCAAGTTTATTGATGATGTCCAAGAACAATATTGGATGTTTGCCAAAATCACCACGTTTATTAAACCTCATAAATTTGGCAAACCGGTTTTTGACTAGGTTTCAAGGCTAATATTTTTATGCACATTTTTATGCACAAAAAATTTAGCCTTGAAAATTTTTGGAAGTGTTTTATCAGTTATCAGTGTTCAATTGATAATGAGTGCCTGAACGAAAAACCCTGAGCGATAGTGTCATTTCTACAACATCGACAACAAAATATTAACACGTTGATTCAACAAACTATTTATTGAGCTTTGCTCGAAATAACACAGATGGTTTTCATCCAGGCACTCATTAGCCATTTTTTTCATTTCTCCTTTTAATTCTACTTTGTGACATGACAGCTAATTTATTGTATTGATTTTGCCAGTCTTGACTGATTTTGCTGATTTTGTATAAATCAATGAGTTACGTTAAATGTGACAAAGTAGAATTAATTGATAACTGATTTCTACGCAAAATTTTTGGCGTTGAATTGATAATTGATTTAAAGCACCCCTTGACATTCTTGTATTCATTCGTATAAACTTGCCCACCATTTTGTAACACTTATTAATTTATCAAATTCATCACGGGATATACCACCCTCATTAAGAGCAATGACAATGCATCAACAACAATATATTCATTTATAGCCTTCCAACCCGCGGCTGGAAGGCACAACTGTGGTTGTCTGAAAGTCTGATGCTTGTATATTTCCCGTGCTGGCAAAAAAAACCTAGCTGACAACTGTTGGCTAGGTTTTTTTTTGTGTTAATGATTTACCCCCCTGTCAGTTGAGTTGAGTACAACCAATCCCGGAAAAAAACGAATGAAAGTTTTGCATAACGTTCAACATCAATTTGCATGACATCAATCCGTTTTTTCCGTTAATCCGTTGTACTTCTCGTATATGAAATAAATAAGGAAATATTATGCCAGTAAAAATGGTTTTAGAGAAAGGCAAGGTACCGGTGAAAATTTACACCGAAGAGGTAGACTCCCACGCCCTTGATCAGTTGACAAATATCTCCCAATTGCCTTTTATTCATAGTCATGTCGCCGCTATGCCCGATGTGCATATTGGTATCGGTGCCACGGTTGGTGCTGTCATTCCAACCAAGGGGGCAATTATTCCCGCCGCTGTTGGCGTGGATATTGGGTGTTTTGTCGGTGAAACTAAGGTACCGCTACTTGATGGTACACAGGCAACGCTTAAAGAATTGGTTGAGCGTGGTGGCGAATATTGGGTATACGCTATTGACAAACACAAAAAAATGACGGCTGCTAAAGCAACTGCGAGATTGACGCGCAAAAATGCCCAATTGATGAAAATTGTGTTGGATAACGATGAAGAAATTTTATGTACACCCGATCATCAATTTATGTTGCGGGAGGGTGGATGGTGCGAGGCAAAAGATTTGCTGCCCCAAATGTCTCTGATGCCATTTAAATCCCCCCTAACCATTTCGCAAAGTGGGGAATCGCTAACCAATCCGACACTATCGCGACGCGGTGTTAGGGAATATTTTGATGTCCCCGCCGGCAACCACAAGGTTAAATTTGTTGAACACCTTGAACAATGGGAAGATGTTTACTGCCTGACGGTGCCTGAGTATGAAAACTTCGCGCTGTCAGCCGGGGTGTTTGTGCATAATTGTGGTATGAATGCAACACGCTTATCGCTTAAAGCCAGTGATTTGCCTGATAACCTGAAACGTGTGCGGCTAGCGATTGAAGACGCAGTACCGGTGGGATTTGCCAGGCACAAATCGATATACGCCAAAAATTCAACGATTAAGAGCCTTGATAAAGTGTTCGACAAAAAAATTATTGTTAAACATCCTGTTATCACTAAAATGTTAAAAAAACCGTACCAAACTTGGACACAACAGTTAGGCACTTTGGGCGGTGGCAATCATTTTATTGAATTATGTCTGGATGAAAATCAAGAAGTTTGGATAATGTTGCACTCAGGTAGTCGGGGTATCGGCAATGTCATTGGGCGTTATTTCATCAACTTGGCTAAAAAAGACATGGAAAAACATACCGCGCAATTGCCCCATCGTGACTTGGCTTATTTTAAGGAGGGGGCAAAACATTTTGATGATTACGTGGAAGCGGTGCATTGGGCGCAAGAATATGCGTTGTGCAATCGGCGCGAAATGATGCGGTTGATTATTGAAGCACTGCGTAAACCACTGCCACCGTTTAACATCACTAAAGAGGCTATCAATTGTCACCATAATTATGTCGCGATAGAAGAACACTTTGGCGAACAAGTTTATCTGACTCGTAAAGGTGCTATTCGGGCTGGCGACGAAGAATTGGGCATTATTCCCGGCAGTATGGGGGATAAATCCTATATTGTGCGCGGCAAGGGCAATCCCGAATCTTTTTGCTCATGTTCACATGGTGCGGGACGCAAGATGAGTCGCACCGAGGCGAAACGCCGCTTTAATGCCGATGATATGGAAACACAGACGCAAGGTGTCGAGTGTCGCAAGGATAAAAAAATCGTTGACGAGATTCCGGGGGCTTATAAGTCCATCGATGAAGTCATGGAAAACCAAAATGACTTGGTAGAAGTCGTGCATACCTTAAAACAAGTGGTTTGTGTTAAGGGTTAGTTTTTCGTTTTTACTGCGAGTACAGCGGATTGACGGAATAAACTGATTTTTTTACATCTAGTACAACGCATTGAAGGAATCAACAGATTAGTTAAATGATAAGTGATAGGTTCAAACCTCGGGTTAATAACAACAACACGTTCTAAGTTAAGAAATCTGATTTTTTGGAAAAATAGGATTTTTCCCGACAGCAGATTGGCAATAACTTCATTGTTGAACACTACCAACTAATTGTTTTTGTTTATAAAGTGCGTTAAAAATCCTATTTATTCGAGAAATAGGATTTCTTATAATGTTAATTAATATTAAGGAATAAAATTATGCCAACAATCAAACTGAGAAACCCAATTGCTCGCGCGCCCATTCTGCGAAAAGGTGGCGCACATGTCAAAAGCAAATCTAGCCAACGCACTCAAGTCAAAAGAGACATAAGGCGAAAAGTGGACGAATGGGAAAGTGGCAAGAGTCAGTTTCGGCTGACTTAGGCTATTCATTCATTCATTCACTCGGTGAAAATCCTGAACGACGTTTTGAAACATCAACATTCAATGAGGACAAATCATGTTACTAGACACGCTTACTAACCTTGCTTTAAACATTAAAACGGCTGTTGATTTTTTGTGCAAAAATATCAATAGCCTTTTTAAAGAAAATAATAAAAACCAACAGTTTAAACAAATCATTGTACATTTAGGTAGCCTCCGACACCCACTTGAACAATTATCAAATAATATTTTGTACGCGCAAAATCTACAAGTGATACAAAATATTACCCAAACTCGTCAGGTTTCTAACTTATTAAGACAGCAAGGTAAATGTAAAGACGATGGTTTGATTTAACATAACTCATTGAACTTTTCGGGTTTCCCCGTCAAAGCCTAATGCCATTAACTTGATAACGTCATATTATCATTCATTTCAGGCGAGCCTTGTACGCAAAAACTTTATTCTGATTGAGGAGTACAAGGCAAACTTTATCATTCGTTTCAGGCGAACCTTGTACGAAAAAACTTTATTCTGAGACAGGAGTACAAGGCGAACCTTGTACGAAAAAACTTGGTTCTGAGACAGGAGTACAAGGCGAACCTTGTACGAAAAAACTTGGTTCTGATTGAAATGTGATCGAGGCAAAAGTTTGCGGAGCAAACTTTTGCCTCGATCACTGTCAAGTTAAGTTGAACAACAGATTCCAACACTGCTGTTGAACTCTGGTGTTTAAGTTGACATTGATGCGCTGACGTGGGAACCCATTTTAACTTTACGGATAGCATTCCTTCTCAGGGATGCTATCCGTTATGGGTTACAACATGAAAATGTACATTCTGATAAAAGACAGCGTACCGCTTGGCATTGCTATGGTAGCAGCAGCTCATGCCTGTTTAGCCGCTTATCTTAAATTTAAGGACTCGCCAGAAGTTGAACAATGGCTTTCTGGATCATTTCGCAAAGTCGTGTGCAAAGTCACTGACGGTGAATTTGAAAAAGCTAAAGCATTTGAAGACGCGATTGTGTTGACAGAATCTGCACTTGATAATCAAGAAGTGGCTATTGCCTTTAAGCCCCGTCAAGAATGGCCTAAATCCGTTAAGTTTTTTAAACTGTATCAGTAACCAAGAATTATGGTCAATGTCTATACCAAAGCCTCTTTTGATTGAGGTAATGGGTAATGGGCTTGTGAGGTAATGGGTAATAAGTGCCTGAACGAAAACGCTTTGCCTCATTTTCAAATGTTCAACACACCAAGTAGCACAGAGCGATACAGAGCCTTCAATTTATCGGTAAAATCTCTGTGAAACTCTGTGAAACCCTGTGTTCTCTGTGTTGAAAAATATTTTTATAAATTTAAAGGTGCTGAAAAACGTTTTCGTTCAAACACTAATTAATTAATTAGTTTTTACTTCACAATTCACTTTACAACAGATACTATCCCGAAAAACCAAGGGATAGCATCTGTCACGGTTTACGTGAAAAACGAGAGCATGAAAAAATGACTAAAAGTTACGAAAGTTACGATGCAGCTGATATAGAAGTCTTAACGGGACTTGAACCGGTGCGTAAACGTCCCGGTATGTACACCGACACCACTCGGCCGAATCATTTGGCACAAGAAGTCATAGATAATAGTGTCGATGAAGCCATAGCAGGACATGCTAACCGGGTTGATGTTGTGTTACACGCTGATAGTTCTTTAAGTGTACGCGACAATGGGCGCGGTATGCCGGTTGATCTACATCCAGAAGAAGGGGTTAGCGGGGTAGAAGTTATCCTCGCTCGCCTCCATAGTGGGGGCAAGTTTTCTAATAAAAATTATCAATTTTCTGGGGGATTACACGGTGTTGGCGTGTCTGTCGTCAATGCCCTTTCTAATCAGTTAGAAGTCACCATTAAACGCAATGGGCACTTGTATCAAATGTCGTTTGCCAATGGCGACAAAACTTCAGAGTTGAGCGTGGTTGGTAACGTAGGCAAGCGCAATACTGGTACCACGCTCCGATTTTGGCCTAATCCAAAGTATTTTGACTCTCCGCGCTTTTTGGTGCCGCGTCTTACTCACATCTTACGCGCCAAAGCAGTACTCTGTGCTGGTTTAACGATTACCTTTGAAGATGAAAACACTGGGGATAAGTTAGAATGGCATTTTAAAGATGGGCTTACCACTTATTTGCTTGATAATTTGGGTGAAGTGGACAGTTTACCAGAGGCTCCCTTTATAGGCCATTTTGAAGGGAAGACGGAAGCGGTTGATTATGCGCTGATGTGGATACCAGAGGGAGAATTGTTGACAGAAAGTTATGTGAATTTGATTCCAACAACACAGGGTGGTACTCATATCAGTGGTTTACGCAGTGGCTTGTTAGAAGCAATGCGTGAATTTTGCGATTACCGGAGTCTACTACCGCGTGGTGTAAAACTAGCCCCCGATGATGTGTGGGAACGTTGCACTTATATATTATCGGTAAAATTGAAGGAACCGCAATTTTCTGGACAAACCAAGGAACGGCTGTCTTCGCGTGCTTGTGCCACCTTTGTTTCTGGGGTGGTACGCGATGCCCTTTCGCTGTGGTTGAATCAACATGTTGAAATTGGCGAAAAAATTGCCGAATTGGTGATTAGCCACGCCCAAAAACGTCTCCGTGCTGATAAAAAAGTGGTCCGTAAGAAAGCCACTAATGGGCCCGCTTTACCCGGCAAACTCGCTGATTGCAGCGTACAGGATGTCAATCAAACGGAATTATTTTTGGTGGAAGGTGACAGTGCCGGGGGTTCCTGTCGGCAGGCACGTGATCGAACTTTTCAAGCAGTGATGCCGTTGCGCGGTAAAATTCTTAATACTTGGGAAATTGATACCAGCCAAGTCCTCGCATCACAAGAGATACATGATATCGCCGTCGCCCTTGGAATTGATCCCGGTGGCGAAGATTTGAAAGACTTGCGCTATGGCAAAGTATGCATTCTTGCTGACGCGGACTCTGATGGGGCACATATTGCGACTTTGTTGTGTGCGTTGTTTGTTAAACATTTCACGAAACTTGTAGAAAAGGGACATGTTTATATTGCGACACCGCCACTGTACCGTATTGATGTCGGCAATACGGTGTATTACGCATTAAATGATGATGAAAAACAAGGTATTATAGATCGTATTGCGGCTGAAAAAAAACGGGGGAAAATCAATGTGCAACGGTTCAAAGGGCTAGGTGAAATGAATCCTTCGCAGTTGCGTGAAACCACGATGGCTATTGAAACGCGGCGGTTAATTCAGTTGACGTTAGATGAGCAAGAAGAGACTGACAAAATGATGAATATGTTGTTGGCGAAGAAACAGGCGAATGATAGGAAGGTTTGGTTGGAGAGAAAGGGGAATTTGGCGGTGGTTTGAGGGGAAAGGCGAAGGGGAAATAGACATTTTTCTTCGTTTCAAGCTTCATTCGTTTCAGGCGAACCTTGCACGAAAACAAGTGAAAAGAGAACCATGCTGTTTGTCATACAAGATTCACGCCCAGTTTCGTACAAGGTACGCCTGAAACGAATGACAACCTAACTCCTTTCCCCTTGAACCGATCCCCTTTCCCCTTACAACGGGGGATTGCATAAGTCCAGCCCTTTGTTGATGATGGAACCCATATCAACTTTGATAACAAACATAGAACCCGGTTGCAGTCCCTCTTGGTTTGGTGCAGTTCTCCAAAGTTCATCAATCACAGGGTAACCACGCGAACTGGCTAACCCGTTAATCGCGTAAGTTTGTTCACCAACACTGAATGTCACTATGCCCGGCGGAAAACATTCCAACTTGCCCTTTTGCACCGTGAAAGGCCATTTATTCCCATACTCTTGCTGAGTGATAAGAAGAGGCGGTTGTTGTCTGAGTCCAACAAGTTGCCTCTTATAATAGGCCAGTTTTTGTTGATACTTTTCGTTCTGTGGAAAGAGTTTCACCAAATTAGTGTATTCTATTATATGAGCTTCGAGTTGTGTTTGAGGTAGATATCGCAATCTCGCGAGTATTTTCTTTTCTTGAGATTTCTTCAGTCGGTATTTGGCGCGTTTAATGAGTGTTTGCAATTCAGGATGTCCGGCATACTCGGATTGACTGGCAACCTTGATAGCTTTTTGGTATCTACGCGCTTCTATCAGTTTTTTGGTTTGTTTGGCAATATTCTTAATAGCCCGCGCTTTTTTTGCATCTAAAACCAGTTTTTCTATCCGGCAATCAAATTCAATGTAAGGTGTACCTTTCTTGATAACCGGTTTATAAAAACCTTGTTTATACCAAGACCATAATTTTGCAACCTTTTTGTCAATTTGTTTTTTGGTTTTATCAGCCACTTTTCGCAGTGCTGGCACCTCCTTTAAAGGTGCAGCCATACGGTAGGCTTCTTGATATTTACCCGCCTTCAAAAGTTTAGGCACTTCTTTGAGTGCCATCTCAATTTGTGCTTGTTCCAGTTTTTTTCTCGCTTCAAAAACCAACTGTCTCAGTTGAGAATCGACTTCCACATAAGGTGTACCTTGAGTAATAACTTCTTGATAATCAGCATTATCATAAACATGCTGTAACTCGGCAAAGTATTTTTCACGTATGGCAAGATACGCTTGGTTTTTCTGTTGGAAGGCATCTTTATCAAGATACGCTCTCAATTTTTGCAGTTGTTCCTCATCTTCATAATCTAATCCGACGGTTTGTATTGAAAACTTGAGTAAAAATAAATTCTCGTTAGTTTCATACATTAACAAAACCGTTGCGATAGAAAGATTTAATAAAGCAACGATCACTTTGGTACTTAGAGGGTAATTGACATGAAGTTTTTTCCCAAGCAATTCATTCATGTACGGGGAAATCAAAATACCAGCCAAAACGAAAACAATGCCGATTTTCCAAAAAGTCCCTAACAGGACTAAACCAAAAACGATAAACCCAATAACAAATGCCCAATTAATAACTCGAAGTGCCTTTTTTAGGGCAGAGCGTGAAAATAATAAACCTTTGATACACAAACCTTTGATACCCCAAGGTTCAAGAAGAAACTTGGGATAGCGAAATAATTGTCTGGGTATTTTATTTAACCGTCTCCCCCAATGGGAGGCGCGTAAAAATAATATATCCTTAGAGAAACCAATTTTTTTGAAAATAGCGGAGATTGGTTTCTTGTCATTTTGAAGGGAGATTTTATTTAGCTGCATCGCCCTTACCATCGCTAAAGCCAAATTTTTTTTTAAAATAGTCATTTAAATCTCTCTTGTTTGAGCCTCTTGCAAAACTCTTAAACGTTCCCTAGGTTTGGCCTTTTCAGGCGAAACCTGGGGGGGGAAATAACCTGGGTTTGGCCTTTTTTTGTTTGTATTTAACCAAATCGGAAAACACTATAAGTATAGCTATAACAAATAAGTACAACTTCTTTCCGGAAAAAACGGATTGATTTTTTGGCAGCGCCCCAATGGGCAGTGCTGCCAATTTGTAGAATTTTTGACTACTACTTTGTGGGGCACTACCGATTTTTTTAAAGTGGATGTGTGGGTAAATATCTTCTCCAAAGCTTATTGAAATGAAGCATAACCTCTTATTTCATTTTCACCTTTAAAACGGGAGCGAAATCTAAAATGCAAAAAACCAGCCAAAGCACACCGATAAGTAAAATCAATATCGGTTTTCAGCATTGGCACACAGGACAATAATAAGTAGCCCGTTGCCCGATTTTCTGTCCAAGCACCGAATTTCCACACTGCACACAAGCGTTGCCGGCTCGTCCATATACCCGCAGCGCCTGTTTAAAATAACCGGGTTTACCGGCACTATCGGTAAAATCACGCAGCGTCGTGCCGCCCATTTCAATGGCAGCACTTAAGACTTGTTTAATCATATCAGCAAGACGTTGATAACGCACTAGGCTAATACTGCCGGCCGCACACGCCGGATGAATTCCGGCTAAAAACAACGCCTCATTCGCATAGATATTGCCCACACCTACGACGATATGACTATTCATGATGTAATTTTTCACCGCCACTCGCCGCCCTTGCGCCTTGTGGTGCAAATGTTTCCCGGTAAACGCGGCGGATAATGGCTCAGGGCCCAAGTTTATCAACAACGGATGATCGAGTATTGGGTCGCTTGTCCATAAAACACAACCAAAGCGGCGCGGATCGTGGTAACGTAAACACTGGCCGTGTGTAAATACGATATCGAGGTGGGCATGTTTTTTGGGTGGAGTATTAGAGGGCAAGACTTGTAGACTGCCCGACATCCCTAAATGAATTAAGACATGTCCAGCAGAACATTCAAACAATAGGTATTTACCACGACGATGGATTTGTTGTATTTGTTGATTAGGTAATATAACAGCCAGTATATCAGGAATTTGCCAACGCAGGCGTTTTTCACGCACAATCACGGTTTTAATGACTTTACCTTCTAAATGTAAGGTAATACCGCGCCGCGTGGTTTCGACTTCAGGTAATTCAGGCATAGGTCAACAATAAAAGGATTTTCGATTTTATATACTCACAGAGGTCACAGAGTGACACAAAGGAGGCTCTGGCAAAACTGGTAATAGGTTTGAGGAAATAGGTAATCATGGCTTTTGTCTAGGTATTAGGATATCTATGTCCTAAGAGCAATGATTTGCAATAAATGCCACCGATTTATGCCCGCGTTCTACTATTACCCATTCGAGGTAAACGTTTTTGCGCGCAAAAATGTTTGCCTCGAACTGTGGGTGGGTTTTGCAAGAGGCTCTTCGGTTTTTATTTGCATTCTGTTGATTATCATGTCAACATAATTAAAAAATACTCATTGTCAGTAAATAGAACAATTTTTCAACGACTTTATTTTCATCAGTTTTTAGAAAAAATGAACAAATATTATGTAAAAACGTTAGACTCATAAAGGCCCAAAAGGTTGCTCACTTCAGCCCAACTTGCGGAAAAATGGAAAAACGCTTTGGCACCCATTTTTTGATGTTGTAAAGCCCTCGCAAAAATTCTCCGATTGAATTAAACACAGATTTTAAACAGATTTTCGAGCTACTGATAATTGATTTCGACGCAAAATTTTTTCGCATCGCTACCAACTTTCGCTGCGAACTGATAACTGATTGTAGCTCATATATCAATCTCACGCCCTACAAAAAACGGTAGTCCCCAAAAAGTAGTGATATTCGATGTTCAAGTTTTTTACCACCCATTAGAACTACAAGGATTGTTTATAATAAAGGATAATAATTATAATCAAAGATTTTTCGACGGTTCGCGTTCTCTGTCAAGTGAAAATCCGTTTTTCACCCCCAAATCGGATTTCTCAACGTTAAAAATTTGACGGATTTCAAGTACGCTCAGTATCTCAATCCACCAGAGAGTTCAGAATCGAATCTAAATGATCTAATCCTTTCATAAGCAAATAATCTTTGTAGTTCGTGCGACCCGTTCACTGCGAAAGTAGCCTAATAAGGCTATATAAACAGGGGACTTAAGAGAAATCTTAAGGATAACTTAAATGATGTGTGCTTGAAAGTAAGCACCAGGCGTACAGCCGCC
>QNER01000009.1 GCA_003646175.1 Candidatus Parabeggiatoa sp. nov. 1 | reverse complement strand
GACTATCAATCAATTAAAAACAAAACCCATTAGTTGTACTGATTCGTTCCAGCATATGGCCCACAAATCTTGGGTTATTAACGTATAAAAAATAGGGTTTATATTAACAAAGGTATTATAAATCAATTAATTACACTAAACTGATTGATATCAAATAGAATTGATATAACTTATTGAAAAATAAAGTCGAACTCACGTTATTAAATACAATCCAGCAAATTTTGTTCAAATTTCAACAATATCTGTTCTTTATCCCATTCTTGTACAGCAATTTCCCGTGCCCGTTTTCCCCACTCGTTTCGTTTTTCCGCACTGGATTCCATTACCAACAGGGCCTCTACAAAAGCACCAACGTCTCCCGGTGGCACGACTAAGCCCGCGTTTTTAACAGTATCAGCAATTTGTGTGCTAAGACTTGCTGTCGCTAAAATGGGACGACCACTGGCTAACATGCCACTCAGTTTGGATGGCATGACAAGATCAGCCACATCCTCACGTTGGGGTAAAAGATGAACATCGGCCATGTTAAGTAATTCATTGAGTTGTTTATACGGTTGCAATGGTATAAATTTTATATTGTCGAGGCCTTTAGCCTCATTAATCAAATTCTCCAGCATTGCACCATCACCACAGAGAACAAAAACAATACGCTTATTATCTTTTAATTGTTTAGCGGCGTTTATTATTAAATCAAGTCCTTGTTTTACGCCCATATTTCCAGAATATAACCCCACAAAATGTTCAGTAGATAAACCAAACTGGATACGAAATGCTCTTGTTCCTTCAATCGGAAAAATAGTGTGAGTATCAACCCAGTTAGGAAAAAAAACAATATTTTCAGGCTTGACACCTTTCATTTTAAGACGTTCCATCATACGTGCGGAAATAGTAGAAGCACGGTCAAAAGAACGTAACAATCTACTTTCAAATTGTGTTGCAAACCATCGCAAATATGTCAGCTTAAAAAAACCAAGCTCAAAGGCAGCGTCTATTTCATAATCTTGGATATGCAGCCAAGTTTTATTTTTGCTCAGTCTTGAGAATAACTGCACCCAAAGGCCTGCAAAAAGATAAGGATGAATGACTATAACCATATCGGGGCGTTGTCTAACAATTTTCCAAAACACAACCGGAGCAGCTGAAATGACGAATGATAACAACTGCATAATTCGTTTTAGTCCAGAAGGCTTAGCTGGTACCCACAGTGGGCAACGTATTACTCTAACATTTCGTATCTTTTCACGAGCATAGGTGTGAACCGAATATTTTGGCCACACTTTCCATTGAGGGTAATAAGGAGGGGCAGTGATGACAGTGACTTCATGCCCTCGTGCGGCTAACCATTCGGCCATTTCGCCCGTGTACTTTCCCGTGCCAATAGATTCAGGCGGATAATTAATTGCTTGGATGAGAATTTTCATGGCTATAGTGTAAACAAAGCATCTGTTTGTAATATTTCCCCAGTCTTTGGATGTGAGAGCCACCCCACTGGGCGTAGAAAATGAAAACCATATTCTTCCATTAAACGCACAATGTTCATAAATAGCATTTCCCCTTCGTACATCGGTTTGAATGAAGCTTCTAAAATCACATAATCAACCCGTTGCAACGTTTTAAGCCCACCACGCAACGTTTGTGCTTCATAGCCTTGAACATCTCATTTCAACAAAACGGGTGATTTTAATTCAATAGAATTAAAGACATCATCCAATGTGGAAATTTTGACAGAAATGGTTTTTGTATCGATGGCATTGGGAAAAGCAAGACGGTGGGATTCAGCCAACGGCAGGATAGAACTGGAATGACTATACTGATTGACATGAAATTCTACTTGACCTTCAGAATCACCTAAAGCAAATGGATAAATTTTAACATTATCAAGACGCTTAATATTTTTTCGCAACTGTGCAACACAATCTGGCAGCGGTTCAAAAGAATGAACGGAGACCTCAGGGAAAAGCTTTGCGCTTGCTACGGCAAATTGCCCTACATTTGCGCCGACATCAATAACTGTTTGAGGGTGGATATCTTGTTGCTTTAATGTGGATAGCATACGGTACGAAGTTAGCGAAATTTTCGGCCCTGTTAATAGAGCGTGAATTTCTTGTGGATTTTAAGCGAGTTCTATAGCTTTGATTATTCTATCTTTTACTGCCATTTATTGCGCGGTCCTTATAAATAGTTTAAATTAGATTAGCTCAGTAATCGTTCAGTTCTCCTACAGGAAGATAAATAATACACAATAGGATTGTCCATTAGTTTTCTGAATGACTTTATCAACTCAACGTGGGTCACAAAGAATTGAACGTTCCTCCAACACCCTTCCATACGGGACTGAAACCAATCTACCACCATCCCGAATGGATGGCTTGGGCGGTTTTTTTGGGTGTGTCCCACTTATCCTACAGACTTTGAGTTATCTTACCGATCCAACCTTAAGGTTTTTTTTAAGGGCCCTGTTTTCAAATTGATTTGGTAAGCTTTTGTTAATGGTTTACCATAATGAAAAATGAAAAATACTAAGGTGTCTTTTCAAAGCGGTTTTTTTGAGGGCCAGGTTGGCGAATTGATGGCCCTATTGATAAAAACTTCTAAAAGGACAAGTGGGACACCTCCTTTTTTTTCATAAATCATCTCCCATAGGTGTTCGGGATTATTGTAAGTGATTGATTTCTATTTTAATTAAAATAAAATGTAAGGGATGAATTTCTTTTGACAACATTAACTTGAGCGGCAATAATCATTTTTGAAATCTAATTATCCGTTCACCATTAATCATTAATCATTCATCATTCTTAATGAGTCATTCACCATTAAATGAGAAATTTTAAAATCCCGAACACCTATGAACTCATCTCCAATAACTCATCTGCTATCTTCTGGTGTGATGTCTCCTAGACTTGATGCGCTACAATGCTGCTCTGCAATCAAACACATCTTTGAAAAATCTTTGGTACTGGCGAATTGTTCTAGCGGGCACTTTTCAAAGTTATTTTTAACCGCCAAATAGGACTCAAGGGTTATGTTCTTAAAAAACGTCGTTAATGATTCCTCATAAGGTGCTTCAAACGTCCAACCAATTTTATAACGTTCTACATATCTTCCCATTTCAAAGTCCTGTGGTGCTATCATTGGTAAATTAAAGTAACCACCTTCATACAAGCGATTTGGTAACGACCATTTTGAATTATGCTCTTCTTGACAGAAGTCAAAACACCACACAAAATCCACTTGTTGGTATATATCTAATAAATCTTGTGGATTCTTATAATCTCCACCATAAATAATATTTGGTACTTGTTTAATATTTATATTTGCGGAAATTGCCGGACCCCGTAAATAAAATATCACTTGTTTTGGAAGTAGGTCAGCCACTCTTTTAATAATTTCCAAAGATTTTTGACACTGAAGTATTCCAAAATAACCCACAATCCATTGTTTGCCCTCAGCCCTCTTTGGAGAGAGTTTTCCAGTTACGCCACTCAATATTCTTGTTGGTACATAAGGTGGTAGTAATTTATTTTCGAGCAAAAAGCAATTTCCCTGGTAATTTTGAATAGGTTTAAAATAACCGGTAAAAAATGCTGGCGAAGTAATGACCAATAAATGACTTCTTTTCAAAATATGTCGCTCTATCCAGCGCAGAAGCTTGCCAAATAAACCTCTGGATACAAACGGTGGTTGTATATCTGCAACTTCATAAACTATTGGTGGTTTAGTTCTTGATAGCCATTGAGCATAACAGGCTAATAATGCTTGGTCTAAGTTGATTGCATAAATAAAACAGGCATTTGAAATCAGTTTTCTATGATAGGTTACCTTTAGGAACGCTTTTCCTATCATAAATATTCTCTGTAGATATGATCGTTCCCTCGTTTCTCCTAAAGAAATATTGTTCCATTCTGGTTGATACTCCAAGTTGTAAAGTTTCCTACGAAAGGAAAATCCAATTGTTTGGTATCCATTATTTTTGAAACCACGCATTCGCTTTATTACTCTTGCATCAGTGCAATCGGGGAGAAATGCAACGACTTGTTTAGTCATAATTATTTATTCCATAAAAGCAACAAGGAAAAATAAACGAGTATTCTGTAGGGTGGGCAATGTATTTTCTTGCCCACCTTAAGCCAGAAATTGAGGCCAATGTACACACTGCACGGAAATAAACGAGTATTCTGTAGGGTGGGCAATGTCTTTTCTTGCCCACCTTAAGCCAGAAATTGGGGCCAACGTACACGCGGCACGGTTATTACTTCTTGCACCCAATTTTTATACGTTTTTACTCCATCATGTAAATCCTTATACCCAATAACCGTAACCGAAGCATATTGTGCTAATGCCTTATACAAGTGGTATGTATATAATCTGTCACCGCCCACCAAGTCATTTGGAACAGTCGATGTTATTACGAGTACTTTTTGCAGATTTTATTATCATTGATTAATTCTACGTTGTCACATTAAAACTTTCTGATTATAACGGATTCTGTTGATAATAAATTCAATATGACATTTCGTGATGCTATCGCTTTTTTTGCGATAGTATCACTTTTGCACTTTAAAATCCTTAAGGAATGGCCACGAAATAACTTCCCGTTTTGTCTTTTTGCTTAGTTACCACAGGTTTCACCTGTGGCTATTCACATTCAACCCCTATCGGGGTTGAACAAACCAGTTCACCGTTTTTTTTTCGTGTCAGTCAGAAGATGTCCCAACCCCGATAGGGGTTTTCAGGCTAAAGTTTCGCGGAGCGAAACTTTAGCCTGAAAATGTGAATAGCCCTAGGTGGAACCTAGGGAACTCCAAATCAGTGACAGATATAGGGAAATTATTTCATGATCATTCCTAATAGGCTTGCCCGTCAATTTTAACGAATAAAAACCAACAGTTAAATTGACAACCCCTTATTTTCGGACAACTCTAATCAGTCAAGAATGTCATTGCAATAAATAATGTTATTGTTTGAGTGATACTATCGCCAAAAAAGCGATAGCATCACGGCTTGAACACTTTTTGGTCCTGTACATAGATTATCAACAGAAAACGGTAGAGTCAGAAACTTTAATACCTTTTGAGAAGCCACTTTCATACCTTTGGCCATCTTATTGTTAAAATAAGCCTTCTATATCGCCACAGGGGGCTTGTCTTCAAAACCGTGCGTGGTGCTTTCGCATTATATTTTTTTTTGTGGGAAATACATCAAAACTGAAGTTAAAAAAATCCCGAAAATGATTGTCCACGTTCTGGGTCCCACGTATGCTCCCATTGTTTGACCAAAAATTATGATTAACAGAAAACAATACCAATAATGCTTCACGCCAAGCGCTTTCATTAGCTGATGAATCGCCCATACCATCAATATTCCTCCAAACAATCCAAGGTATATCCAGTGTAACCAAAAGGCGTTAGTTACCATGTCTACAACCTGATCTATATTTGTTATATAAGTCAGTTCAAAATCATCTCTTAAACGGTAGAATACCTTGTCTGCCACCATTTCCTTTCCGGTAATGCCAGCCCCCCACATAGGATATTCTTTCAGCACGTCAAACGTAATCAGTGGCGGTGCTACAACCCTCATTATGGTGCTCCCTTCTCCGGCACTCATAGCAGCAATACGAGCAGATAACACTGTCGTCACTGCAACGGTTAAGGTACCCAGCATTAACAACATAAAAACGAAATAGAGTAATAATTTATTGATGCTCATCCTCTTCAAAAAACGAAAGAGTCCATTTCCTTCAAGGTACACAGCAATAATAAAACTAATGGGAACAATAAGCACTAAACTTGGACTACCCATCACAAAAACACCTGCTAGGGAAACCACAATAGCCTTAATATAAAATGTTCCTTTTTTTTGAGCAAATGCCAACCATAAGGTTATTGAAAACAGAAAAAATTTAGACACATGAGATGGCTCTGATGTGAATAGTTTTGGTCTTTCCCGCCCAAAGAATGCGATGTCACGATCCAAAGCTTCGTAGATACCACTATGAAACACGGCATAGCGAAAATTATCTGACAGGCTTTTAAAGGGCGTGTAATTTTCTAATGCACAACCAATGATAATAAGAAGACAACCATAATAAAATAGCTTAGCAACTTGTTCCTTTTTCCACTGAGAAACTTCTAAAAAAAAACCATACGCTAACAATATTGAGTAGATCATTTGAACGCCACCCTTAACCCGTTCAATCAAAAAACCGTCTACTCCTTTAAATAATATACTAAGCCATACGATTGTTAGTATTAAACTGATCGCTTTTATATGCCGAACTCGGATTCGTTTATGATTTTTAATGAGTAAAAGAAAACCCGCTATGCCCGCCACAAAAACCGGCACAAGCAATTGTTCACCTGAATATAGATGTACATTGGTGTAAATGCCAAGCAAATATAAAATAACCAGTAAAAATCCGATAAGTTGACTAACAGAATTTTTTTTAAAACGCATCCGATATCCTCATGAAGTCAGCTTTGTATCAAGCCTCGACACAGTTTCTCCATACACATAAACAGGCGCCTCCAATTTTTCAAGTATCTCCATTGCCCTTTTTTCTTCATCAGGTGACACATCCTTTTTCCACCTTTCAATTAGAAATTGAGTTTGTTCCGGTGTACGTGTATGCCCCAATAATAATGAACGTACTTGTTTGGTACTGAGATGTTTTGTTGATAGCGATGGTATATTCGCTATCTTTTTCATACGCTCAATATCTTCCAAGTCCAAACGAAATGCCAAATCTTCTATGACGACTTCTGGTTCAAGTAGAGTCTTTTCATAACTCACGTATATCCAGTCAGGATGTTGAGCTAATAATTTTAATGGAACCAAATTTTCCAGTGTCCAATTTAAGACATGTTGCTCCAAAAGTGTCCCTTTCTTTAAGACATCCCAGCAAAAATTTATCTGAGTTTCGGTTAAATATTTTTCCATAAAAGTTCGATTTTTTAGATACGCTTGCACAGTCAAACCCCATCCATTGCGAATGATAGATAATGATACCGGAATCGGGTGCCTCGTTGAATAGACGATATCTACATCAAATTCACTATCAAACCAGTCAATCATAGCCTTTGCCACTACTATCTTTAGGACCAAACGAGATGACCGAAAATCAAACTCGTGTTGCCATATCCGCCAAGGCGTGTTAACAACAACATGCCCGGCAAAAAGGGCCTTGCAAAATCGCTTTAGTTCTTCAAGCTGGTTCTTGTCTAAGTGGATGAATTCGCCGTAGTCTGTTTTTGGAAGCAAATGAATATGATGGGACGATACCGCACTATAGATCGAAAAGGGTTGGTTGAGATAGCGTATCCCGCGGTTAACACCGATAATTTCCATAAACCACGTACTTCCACCACGACGAGTTGAAAAACAACAAATGTCCCTCTTTTCACCTTTTTTATGTCGACAACGTGACCATATAATTTCTTTCATCAGCTGTTTTAACACTGATTTTATAGGATTTTCTTGCATAACTTCATTATCTCTGTTATAAAATAGTCAATTAGTAAATTTTGTGTTTTGATACCGTTAGTGTTCAGAGGTATCTAATTTTTCAAACAAGTTTATTGTTTTTTATAGAAACTTTGAAAAAAAGATTCGTGCAAAATTTTCCGGCAAACTCTCCGCATGTAATCGTTCCATACCACTTGTATTCCGCTCATAATCATCTGGATTATTCAGATAACGTCTAAAAGCATCAGCAATTAGCTTTGGTTTTGTGGTATCTATGGAAATACCAAGATGATACTTCTGTACTTGATACCCTAACAGGCCATAATTTGAAGTAAGAACGGGTTTTTTAGCACCCACTGCCCACAGCAGTACACCGCTGGAGCCAACAAAATAGCGATGATAGGGTGCCAGCACTATATCGC
The DNA here is from genome assembly GCA_003646175.1 of Candidatus Parabeggiatoa sp. nov. 1. Taxonomy (GTDB): domain Bacteria; phylum Pseudomonadota; class Gammaproteobacteria; order Beggiatoales; family Beggiatoaceae; genus Parabeggiatoa. Next base: position 19,362 of record QNER01000009.1, on the reverse strand, counting down.
AATACTGTAGCAAACTTATTATTTCGTTGGTTGACAAAAATCTATCTTCAACGTGAAGATTAGCATTTGGATTATTCTGTTTGTAAAAATCCACTTTGTCAAGAAATGTTGAACGTATTCCTGCCTCTAACTTACCCGCAAAAACGACTGCTATCTGCGAAATGTATTCAGGTTCAAGGTGTTTAAGGGCCTCCATGACCTCGAAAATACCTTTTCGTTTTGTTAATGCGCCAAACAATAGGAACAGTTTCCGGTTTTCTCCAACGTGTTTAGTCAAAGCGCAATCTTCATCACTCAAATTAATATCACCCGTTGGAAACATGGAAGGATCGGGCAGGTGATAGGCCTTATTTCCGTTAGTAAAATGCTTTCTGGCATAAGATGGAAAGAGCGGATTCAAAGTGTACACAAAGGATAAGGCTGTGTTGTTTAACATTAGGGTATAAAACCACTTTTTACGATAATTCCGAATGACTTCCTTCAAATTTTTTTCATCTCCGTAAAAGTCCAACATTGGCGGTTGGAAAAGCAAGCCTGATATTTTTTTCTCCGGTAAAAAGGGCAATCGCAACGCCAACGGGAACTGAATGTGATCAAAATACAAAAAGTGTCCGTGGTTAGCCCCCGTCGTTTTCAGATACTTTTTCATCAAGCGCCATCTATTCACAGCACGAATCCACAACGTATTGTGCAGGCTTGCCGATATTTCCGTCTCGTTTAGGAAAACTAGGTTAATCTTATTTCCAACAGTTTGTAATTTGATGCCGTCTTCTTTCACAAGCCTTTTATTTATATCGGGATGAACGACAAAGGTCACTTTGAGCGTCGGCTTATTTTCTAACAGATAATGGTATAAGAGACGGATATATAAAGGCTGATGCCCAGCCATTTCAGGTTCAAAAATTAACAAATGATCAGTGTGGTTCATCTTGGTAAACTTTAGTGGATTATGGTCTAATGGCACGCACGATAGCCAGGGGCGTTGCCCCTGGCTGTATTATTTTGCCCCGTTGGGGCTAAGTTTTTTGCGTTGAAGTTCCAGGGGCGTTGCCCCTGGCTTTAAGTACCGAAGCACAAATTTTCAGGCATTTTGTAGGGTGGGTAACGTCTTTTTGTTGCCCACCTTCTCGGTGGGATCGACACGGACCTTGCTCGGTGGGCAAAAAAATCATAATATCATAATACCTGAAAATTTATGGTTCAGTACTTAATAATACGCCCCGTTGGGGCTAAGTAAGTTTTAAAGCCCCTTCGGTGCGAAATTAATATAGCCAGGGGCAACGCCCCTGGTTGATCGGTTTCAAAAACTTGAACATCGAGTATCAACCAGGTGCGTTGCCCGTGGTTGATATAGACGTTCAGAAATTGAGAGCAAGATTTTTAGTGTTTGACTTCTACCAAAAGCTTGATCAACATATCGCCTGCCACTTGATTTCCCAAATGATTCCAATGAGTATCTAACGGAAGACAGTTGCTTCCTTCCGTGCTGTCTACATAATTGTAAAACTCGCTAAAATACACAGCTCCGTTTTTTATAAAAATGGCCTCAGACTCTTTATCATATTCACCATCAACTGAGAATCCATAAAACTTAGTGTTAGGAAAGTCTGCTCTGGCATTGTTCAGCACTTTATCTAGTACTTCCAAACCTTGCTTTTCATATTTTTCACGCGCTTTAGGGTCTAAAGCTATCGTTGAATCCAATAGTTCCAACAAACCTAGCTTATATTTCCAGTCTAAACGTAAAAGCCGGTTGAATACAAACTGGGTTCCATAGCTCCAATCAAACAACCAAAACCCCGGATTTTTGTTCTTGATCTGACTATTGTTTAAATTAAGATAGGGTCTAGGCCTCTGGTTGTTATAAAACGAAGAGTTATCCAATTCATAAACATTATTAATGACATCGTTGCTACATAATTGCCACATAACGATATCAGGTTTGATTTCCTCAAATACAGACACAAGAGCTAGATATTCTTGTAAGTTACCAAAACCACCAATTCCGGCAGCATACACAGAATACTGATTCTTTACCTGTTCTTCAAAAACATCAAAATATGCTTGACCGGTCGATACTTCGTGTGCATGAGTAAAGGAATCGCCAATAAAAAGAATTTTTTGATCGGCTGAGTATTTAGGAAATTTATTGATTAACGGATCCCTTGACGGCAACCTTATAACTTCCTCATCACATTTATTGTTTGTCACACGTTTTTTCATTTGGGTGTTATGAACCCATCCTAATGTACTGTCTGAAACTATTTCACGGCGTTCTATTTCAGGCACTTTTATAAAAAATACAACGGTTCTGAACAGCAGTTCCAATATCACTAGGAATATAACGAATATTATTGTTATATATGCAATGTTTTTAGCTATTCTCATAGACAATCTCTATTTTAACAACGCACCATTTTGTTAGGCGCATAAATATTTTATTATCTTTTTTCACGAGCAGAGTATAACCATTTCATTATCTGTGTTCGCATAGGATGAAACCAATTAAAAGGAAACACAATAAAAACGAAGAGCAACAAACTAACTGGCCCAAGTATATAAAAACTTATTTTGTCATAGAAATAATGAGACACCAATAAGCTGAACAACATACCTACAACACAGGAAAGTGCAAGCAGAATCATTTCTTTTGGAAATATTTCTTTCAGTGAAATATCGTTTTCAAAATGGTAAGCTATCACGACAACACTACTTCCTACAATTGTGGCAAGCACTGACGCAACCACTACACCCATTCCACCATAATAGACACCCATTATAACTCCCAAGAAACCATTTAAAACACCAACGACAATATGATCTATCGTGTTCCACAATAATCGTCCGGTTCCAAGATTAGCAAAGTATGCTGGGTTACTTAATATATTAATAGTAAAACCAATAACGATTGATATAGCAAAAATGATAAATGTTTGTTCATAATGTCCTATCCAAAGTTTAGAAATGAAAGGAATAGCTACCACTAAGCCCGCTTGAAATGGCAGTATGAGATACATCAACAACCGATATGAATCCTTATAAATACGCTCAATATGTTCAGGTGTTTTTTCTTGTAAACCAGCAATAACCGGTACGAGTACTTGGTTAGCATTGACTATAATGGCACGAAATTGTATAAGCATACGGTAAGACATCTCATAATAGCCTACCATAGCCAGACCACCAAATTTGCTCAACATGGCCTTGGTAAGTGGATCAACGAGCATCCTTATAATTGAAATCAATTGGAAATTGATACCATAAGATAACATTTCAAAAAATAGATGACGATGCCAATGACAAGGAACTAATGGCAAAACCTTTAACGCCCAACGAAGTAAAAGCCAGCTCGCAATTAAGACACTACCCGCTTGAAATACTTGGGCGTAAGCCAAACCTAAAATACCATAAGAGGGCACCCACAGCAACGCTAATCCGAAATATAAAAGATGGCCCCCAATAAGCAATATATTACGCAAATCAATCCGTTGACAACCGTCAAGTCCTGCTTGGAATATGCTTGCGATAGCAGCAATCCAAAAAGAGACCAATGCATAAGGAAGAATAGATAAAGCATCAGGCAAACCAGAATCTGGAACAATATATTCCAACAGAGTTTGTAGTAGAGGATAGATAATTAGCAAAATAACGCCCATCCCCCCCCCCAAAGAAAGAGCGGCTGTTTGAATAACATGGCTAACATTTTCAAATTCTGCACGGGCAATATATTTTGCGACAAACTTAACCACACTGCCAGAAAGACCTAAATTACTAATATGTGTTACTGTGGTTGTTGCTAAGACAATTGACCAAATTCCTAGCTGTTCTACACCAATGGTCATTAATAAGAAACGATAAAGTACAAACAGTATAATCCCTGATAGGATGACTTGTACTATGGATGTCCCTGCATTAGTAAATATTTGGCGTTTCTTTATCACTCAAAAATTTCTCGTTTAAAAAATTTATCGTTTATTTTCTAGCCCCAAAGAAAGGGGCGTATTATTAAAGCCCCTGGACTTGTTATTTTTACCTCATTTCCAGGGGCGTTGCCCCTGGCTTTAATAATACGCCCCTTTGGGGCTAAGAGGTGGCCTTGGAATGGGTCGTTTTCCGGCAGCCGTTGAAGCAAATGTTGGCTAAAATAATCAATCATCGTCAACATACCACAATAATAACGCAAAACCTTTATCCATAATCAATTTGAAAGTTCTTCAATCGTAACTTGGTTTTCAACCAATCTGGTAAGGTTAACAATAGAACGTATATAAAACAGGCAAATATTAACCAGTTAATGAGCTCTTCAAGAGGAAAAACAAAGTATCCACCTATCATCTTTGAAATCAAGGAAGAATACATCGTAAAGAGAATTGCTATCAATAAAAAAACAGCATAATCACTCAGTTCATTTTGGTTTTTTATCCCTGCAAATAATTGCGGTAGAGTCAGAATCAAAAAAATGAGTCGATAATCCCAATTATTCCCAATGATGATAAAAGTACCGATATAGATAATTGCTCCCATGCGAAAGCTATCTATCTGTTCAGTATTCAAAACACTTAGCCCGCGATTTTTATAAGCCCACCAATAAGCACTGACTAAGACAATTAATATTCCTATGAAAGAGAACGTTTTCCGAAAAATTTCGGGTATGCCGTCGGAGCCAATTATGGGTATTTTCTGGAAAAAAACATTCAGCCCATCAAATATGACGCGACTACCATAAGATATATGAGCACTCTTGGGCATGAATGTATTAATTAATGCAATATCTTTATAGATATACATAAAGTAGATGAAAAGAATGGTGCTCATTATTGAAGTTATAATGATGAATAACCTTTTATTCTCTCTTATGGCAATAAAAATACCCAAGATTGGATATAATTTTAAAATAGAAGCGATTAAAATTAAAAAGTACGGCAAAATTCGTTGTTTCTGTATCAGAAAAACACAGAGACCTAAAAAAATAAATATCACCATATCGTTATTTCCCCTCTCTACCGCAAGCATGACAGCCGGAGAACATAAAACTAGCCCATAAATTAAACCTTCGCTAACATTCAAACGTTTTGTTATAACAATGAAAAAAATACAAGCATAAAACAAAACGGCTAGAAATAGGCCTAAAATAAAAGTATGACTTTGATCTAAACCTAGTGACGATAATCCAAGCCAAATGCGAGGATAATTCATCGGTCGATTCCAAGGATCACAAGGATTATTAATGAGCGGATCGAAACCTTGTCTGTCACATTCTAGTGCTGATGTTATGTTACGTAAATCGGCAAATGAAGGTGACATAGATGGAACACCTAAATAAGCCCAAAACTGGTCGTAAGGCATTACCAAACTAGAAATGTATATCATTGAAAAATAAGTGATTAAAAAAAAGAACGCAATGATACGTCCATCAATCTTTGAATTTTTAGACAAGATAGAACCGAGGTTCCGCACACCTTTATCCAAAATCGAAATATAATTGTTCATAATCTTTTCTTAACAGCCTTAGCAATTACAATTGGTATTCAGGAAGAGTAGAAACGAGCTCATATAATTGATTAATAATTGATGTTACGCAACACTCTTCACATTGCGTCATTCCCGCGAATGCGGGAATCCAAATAACTAATTTATTTTTTGGTGATGATGTTTGGAGTACAAAGCGCAGCTTTGTGCTTATCACCAAATGATTTACCGCAACAAAAATTTTGATTAAAACGCACTGCCTATGTGGATGCGAGCGATCGCGTTCATTACCGAATCTAAGTGCGTAGCATCAGTTAAATAAATTAATATAGCCAGGGGCAACGCCCCTGGTTGATACTCGATGTTCAAGTTTTTGATGTTATTTGGCTTTGCGGCAATTAATTTTTGAGTGTTCTTATATGTAAATTATTGATTTTTAATTAAATTAATTTTTAAGCACCAAAACCATACCAAAAAATATTTATTTTGAAATCAGCGGTTTACAAAAAACTTGATCATCGAGTGATAGCTCTTTGCTTTCATTGCCCCACTAAATCCAACCACGGCTCCTACTGGACTAATTCGGGGAAAGTCCAGACTTGTACCCACCGTTCGTGAGAGTCTGGGGTGGTGAAAATTGTGAATTGTGAAGTACTCATTATGAAAAAATTGTTACTTAACTCACTATTTTTATTAAACTTTTTTAAGATGCTGCACCAAAACGGGCGCACGAAATTGTCACCAAGTCACCGGATTTTCACCAGCCCAGTGAGAGGGCACTGGGGTCATTAGATGGGAATGCTTCACACAAGGGCAACCACAAGGGATTGCCCCTACGAATCATAGCAAAACGTAGGGGCAATCCTTTATGGTTGCCCTCACGTCATTTATCAATTTTAATCAATCCCATTCAACGACCCCAGTGCCAGTGAGAGTCTAAAAAAATCTAATTTTGAGTGCAGTAGATAGATACGTTGGGATTGATTTTATAATTGACATTTTTGAGCGTCCATACTTTCGACCTGACCAAGCCACAGGGATTGTCGTATACTTGTACTTCTTGAGAATGCCTTTTAAGGCAATCTCCATTCCAATATTGTATCCGTTGGCGGTTGGGTTAATCTCTTCCAACACCCTCCTTCTATAAGCCTTGAATGAGTTGGTGATGTCACTACAGTTTGCACGGAAAAGTATTTGGAAAAACGCGTTACCCAACTGCGATGCAAATCCTTTTACCGCTGTGGAGTCAGTCACTTTTGCGCCAGCCATGAACCGCGATCCAAAGACCATTTCATACCCGTCCTCTATCAGACGGATATACGAGAGCACGTCGTCGAGTGAATCGCTGAGATCGCCGTTGAACGGAATAAGAATGTCCCCAGTGGCGACACTAAACCCTTTTTGTAACGCCTTCCCATACCCCGGCGGTTCCCCTCCTCTGACTGCGACAACGTTTTGGTGTAAACCTGCAAAAGATTGAAGAATCTCCCAGGTTCCGTCAGTACTGTCGTCAACTGCAACAAGTTCAAAATCTATGTCACGTTCGGACAAATAGGTATATGCCGTATTCATGGTCGTTTTTGCATATTCCACTTCGTTTTTAAACGGAATGATGAGCGATGTTTTCATAACTGAAACTCAGAACCTACAATTAAATTATTTTGCAACAACTCTATTGATACATTGTGATTGTCTATCTTTTCCGATAACATTGACGGTTGGATGTGGAATAATAAACTGACCGCCAGTGTTGAGATAATCCGTATATTTCTCAATAAAGAAGTCTAGAAAACTCCAGGACAAAAGCAAGTAATAATCGGGTTGCTCATCAATTGCATTCTCAGATACAATCGGAATATGGGTTCCGGGGGTGTATCGACCAATTTTATACTGATTGATTTCGGTGAGACATTCGACGAGATCAGGCCCAATACCATAGTAATTAAGCAGGGTGCTTCCTTTCAGAGGGGCACCCATTCCAAACACACGCTTTCCTGCACTTCTGATTTGCGTCAGAAATGACATAAGCGCCTGTTTGTTGTGTTCCACACGTTTAGAAAAGTCGAGATACGTTTGAAGTCGAACAAGCCCGGCACGTTTCTCCTCGGCAATGGCATCATCAATTTTTCTGGTCGTCGGAAAACGTGACTCTTCCCTGCCAACATACAATACAAAAGACCCCCCATGAATAGGATAGAAGTCCACATCCAACAATCGCAGACCATATTCTGAGAAAAGATTTCGTAGCGGGCCAATCGCATGAATCATTGTGTGTTCGTGATAGAAATGGTCGAATTGAACCTTGTCAATAAGGTCTTTCAGATACACACATTGGGTACAAAATATCGTATTCTCCGTCATAATAATCTCTAAACCCTGGACAAAGCTATGAATATCTTCCAGATGATAGAATACGGCCGTCGCAGTGATCAGATCCGGATAGAGTCCAAGCTGTTTCATCGCTTCGGCACTCTGTCGGTTCCAAAAAGCCTCGAAGACAGTCATGCCCGCTTCTCGGGCCAATTGACCAGTACGCTTGCAGGGATCGATGCCCAACACGCGCATCCCACGGTCACGAAACTTTGATAGCAACGTTCCATCATTGGCACCAATGTCAAGCACAAGACTGTTCGGTGGAATGGCGAATTTCTGCACAATATCATGCGTCAGTTGCTCAAAGTGGGTAACCACTGGTTGATTCAGCCCAGTGATGTATGGGTGATTTGTGAACATGGTGTCAACCGGAGGAAATTCTTGCAATTGTACCTGCCAACACTGAGTGCAGACCAACATAACACAAGAGAACATCTGTTCACTATCGAGATCATTCAAGCTGGGGAAAACATTCCCGTTTGGCTGGCTACCAAGATCAATAAACCGCTCCAAATGTGGACTGTGGCAGTTCATACAATAACTATTTTTCATATCTGACTCTCTCTCGTAATCGTGTCTGACAGAAAGCAATGTGGATGCGCTTCTACGGTTTGACTAATCATCATCTCTGCGAAAAATATAGAAACCATTTCCGGTATAATCTTTCTGATAATGTTGTTCGATAAACTTTCTCAATTCGGGAAATTTGTCCGTGGTATCTAATCCTGACACCCTTGATTTTTCGTATATTTCAACAACAAATGTTGGCATCTCTGTGTTCAATTTTGTCATAAAATTTTTCCTCAACTTCTGAATGTACGGGTTTGACACATGATGATAAAATTGAAAATCAGTAAGATAGGGAGTTGCAACGACGGCCTTTGAAACAAGCATTGCGTGCGTAGCCCCACTGACCCAACCTAAGGGTTGGACCTTATCGGTTGGTGACAGATGCTCATTCAGGTACGTCGCTATTTCATCGACTCTCTCATCCATGGATGCCGGCTGTTGACCGTCAAAAACTTGCTGGACAGCAAATTTTGGTGGGCGTATTATCATCATCACGGTAACGATGAAAACTAAGAGGGGAAGGATGATCGGACGGTGTAAGCTCGCAAACGAAGGAGCGGAAAAAAGGACCATTGCTGTACACAAGCAGGCAAAGTATGCATACTGCATCCAATGATAATGCCAGAATTTTCCACCAATAGCAACAGATATACTGTAGAGGATGACTAATGATAATAATAATATAGCCAACTTTTTTGTCGCAGCAGACATAGACTTCGTTAAGACCAGATACACACCAAACATAGAACTGATAAGTAGAATGCCAAACCCTCCAAATTTTCTATACGATCGTAGCGCATCTGCCACACGAGCGAAGGTTCCCCGAAACTGAAAGTCTCCAGACATCTGTAAGTATAGCGGTACATATGATGAAAATATCTCCCAAAATGATTCGAGTGCCCCAATTCGCCAAAGCCATAGAAAAGGAATTGCCAGCGTTAATAGAAAACCGACCAGCGCAAAGAGTCCCCCTACAATACAGGGCCTGATAAGGGTCTTTACCGATTTCGAGCCATTGGTGTCATGTATACAGTTGTACACAATCAGAGCGGGAAGCCCGATAGCCAAATGTGGTTTGATGAGTGCCGCAAGCGCAAAGAGTGCTCCAAGCAGAAAATGGATGATATTAACCGAATGATTAGGGCTACGCCGTGTGGCGAGCAAGAGAGCGGTAGCTATTGGCAATATGGCAATGGCATCTCTCTGAAGGCTCGTACTGGGTCCAGCTCCCAAGTATATGAGACCAAATAACAGGCAACTGGCAGACGCAACCACTCGGCCAAATGGCTTCATAAGAAACCAAGTCACTGTGAGTGTTGCTGTGAGCCAGGTAACATCCACCATGCGAGATGCAAAATCGGAGTAACCAAACAGTCTTCCTATTGCGATATGGAATAGGTACGTACCTGGCATATTGACTTCAAAGATGTCACGATACGGCACAAAACCATGTTCATTAATTAAATACGCAACATAGTGTAGAAAAGCTGAATCATACTGTAGTTGCCAGTGTAACGACAGGCCAAGCTCCACTAAGAAGACCGTGGCTAGCGATGCCAGAAACAGATACTTCACGCTTTCTACCGCTTTGTGGGATAGCGGAATTGATGGTGTATTTTTCAATGTTGAGTGACCTCCATTGTGTTAGGGCTTACGCTGTTCATAACAATATCGGCAAGGAAACCCCTGAGTCTTTAGCTCAGGGGAGGAATTGCCGATCCTCCTTAAGTGAAATAATTGTAACCATCAACGGCTTGAATTCGTTGGCAATATTTCCAACTAATTCCCTGCGTTGTCCCGTTTTTAGTAGAAATATTGAAAGAACCACTGGCTCTAATAGCAACTCGTCCGATGTAAGTGCCTATCTTTTTACCTTTGGTAACAACGGCTTTGACTATATCTCCGGTTTGAAAACCTTTAACAACTTTTTGCTTTTTAGCAGTAGTTCTTGGAAACCCGTATTGATCAACACGGCACATCTGTCGTGAACCATGCCCAACTGCTGTAATGGTCAAAGGTTTTAATGTGTTGGGAATATAAACTTTTGCTCCAGTTTCGCCCACGCAAGCTGCATCTATCCAATGATCTTTGGTGTACTTTTGTTGAGTACGGTTAAATTTGGTACGCCCGCCGCTCCAAAAGGTGACTGGTAAATCAAACGTTTTTAAAGCATTACCAATTGCGTAGCGTGTAGCGTTAACAGCCGCTGTATCCTTTAAGGATTTTTTTGTTTGCGCCTTAATTCTTTTTAGGATAATTGGCTTGCGTTTTAAAAAATTCTCAATTGACTTGTTGCCTTTTTTTTGATTGCAACGCACACAAGCAATGGTCAAATTGGATATGCGGTTACTACCACCTTTACTTTTCGGTTGAATATGTTCAATTTCTAAAGGTATATTTTCAGCACCACAGTAAGCGCATTTACGCCCCCATTTTTCTAACAAATATTCTCGGACTTCGTAACCAGCTAATTCACCTTGCTGATATTCCACACCAGAAACTTTAGAATTTAGCATCTTTTGCGTGTCAAACCGCACAGTTTCAACAGCAATGCTAGTAATAGGAATTAGACTTTGTAGTCGTTCAGCCCATGTTTCAACATTGAATACACGAGACATTAAGGATGGTGGTAGCCAGCCTTCAGAACGACAACGGTTGTTAAACCGAGATGGACGATAACGTGTTTTGCGATTACGTCTTCCCCGTCTGTTCGCGCGACGGCTTTCTAAATCCTGCTTAATTTTTTGCCCACGATGGTTCAAATTGGCACCAAAAACTATTTCTAAACCACGCTCAAAATGTCCAACAAGAGCGATGCCTGTTGTTTTGCTGCCAGGATCAAACTTCAACTCAACCGGTTGCACATCGCCACCAACCCTATCTTTCAAAATAATGGTGAACGGATAACGTTTATAAACAGCCGCTCGACCTTTATTTAGTAATTCCCGTGCTCTTGCCGGATGACAAGGCATAAGAGGCATTTTCTTTACATCTAAAACAAACACTTTTTGCATAATAATTACCTATCTGTTACCAGACTTCGCTTGCGCGGGTAAAAATCACCTCGGCAATGTTATAGAACGGTTTATAAGTAGCAAGCTACCTAAACAAATCACACTGGCTTCAAACCCCTCAGACCTATTTAATGATTTGCCGCAGGGTCCGCGACTGGTGAAGCATCACGGAGTGCCTATATATTCGTCCCTAACGTAGTGAGTGAACACTTAGCCTGGTCAACTGGGCTATCAATCCGAAGATTTCAAGCCCCTAAGTCCCGTAGGGCTTAGGGGTTGTTGACCGTTTCTACGAAAAATATCGAAATCATTTCCGGTATAATCTTTATCATAATGTTGTTTTATAAACGCTTTCAATTCTGGAAATTCATACGTTACGTCTAATCCTGATATTGGGTATGCGTATACATCAACAATAAATCTTGGCATTTCTGCCTCTAACTTGGTCATAAAATCTTCTCTCAAGTTTTGGATATATGGGTTTGACACATGATGATAAAATTGAAGTTCAGCAATATAGGGAGTTGCAAGGATCGCTTTTGAAGCAAGCATTGCCTCTAGAGTCCCTCCGACCCAACTTAATGGTTGAACTTTATCGTTTGGTAACATATGCGCATTTAAGTATGCGGCTATTTCGTCTTGTCTTATCTCCGCAGATAACTCGTATGGTGTTTTCGATTTGATCACAATTTGTTGGAAAACACTATATCGGAGTACTGGTGTTGAAGCAACGATAAAAACTAACAGAGGAAGAATGTTCGGACGATATAATTTAGCAAATAAAGGCGGTGAATAGAGGACGATTGCTGTGCCCAAACTCGCAAAGTACATATATGGCACCAAATGGTAAAACCATAATTTCCCACCAATACCAGCAGAGGCAGCATAGAGTATGGATAATAAAAGTAATAATATCGACAGCTTTTTTGTTGCAACAGATATAGATTTGGTTAAGACAATATACACGCCAAATATAGAAGCCATCAGTAAAATACCAAGCTTTTTAAAGTGTGTATAACTATTTAATGTGTTCATAACATGAGAGAAGGTTTCCCGAAACTTCAAATCTCCAGACATCTGTGCATATAGCGGTGTATATGATGAAAAAATATCCCAAAAAGCTTGGAGTGCTCCAATTCGCCAAAGCCATAGAAAAGGAATTATTAGGGTTAATAGAAAACCAAGCAGCGCAAAAAGTCCCCCCACAATAAAGGGTTTGATAAGTTTTTTTATCGACTTCAAACCATTGGTGTCATGTATACAGTTATACACGATCATAGCGGGAAGCCCGATGATCAGATGTGGTTTGATGAGTGCAACAAACGCAAAGAGTACTCCATGCAGAAAATGTATGAGATTAACCGAATGATTGGGTTTTCGCCAAGTGGTGAGTAAGAGAGCGGTTGCTATTGGCAATATGGCAATGAAATCTCTCTGTAGACTCATATAGGGTCCGAATCCCAAGTATATGATACCAAACAATAAGCAACTAGCAAACGCAGTCACCCTCCCAAATGACTTCATAATAAACCAAGTTACTACAAATGTTGCTGTAAGCCAAGCAATATTCACCATGCGAAGTGCATAATCGGAGTAACCAAACATTTTTCCTATTGCGATATGGAATAGGTATGTACCTGGCATATTGATTTCAAAGAGATCACGATACGGCACAAAACCATGCTCATTAATTAAATACGCAACATAGTGTATATAAACTGAATCCCCCCTGACTCTCCAGTCGAACGACAGGCCAAGCTCCACTAAGAAGATCGTGGCCAGCGATGCCAGAAACAGATACTTCACGCTTTCTACCGCTTTGTGGGATAGCGGAATTGATGGTGTATTTTTCAATTTTGACGACCTCGTAAAAAGTTGATTTTTCAAATTTTGTTCATGTAAATTCAATAGGTTAGCCTAAGCAAATTGCATAAATTCGGATTTTTTACAGGGCCATCATATTTAATAACTTGCAAGATTTTTCGCGAAAATATTTTTGCTAACGCTAAAATAATGATTTTGGAAACACTTAGGACTTACGCATTGACAAACTCTATTTTTTGTTTTCATGATAAATTTCATAGAGTTATGAAAATTGGCACAAAAACGACTCCTTCCAAATTTGTAATGCCTTGTATTTAAAAGAGTTCATAACATTTTTTATCTGTCAATGCGTAAGTCCTAACACTATTAAAATAGTTTAGATTTGGATTCAGAAAATAAAAACCATTTAGGGCACAATGTTTTTTATAACATGGCCTGTAATCAAATCAGCATACAGCTTTAGACCAGAAAAGTTCGGATGGATATCATGAGGTCGCGAATCAATTGCTTCAGGTACTTCATATTTTTCTATGTCTTTGAATAAAAAACTAACTTTCTTATTGGTTAACCTTTCTAAACTAGCTAGTAATAAGGCCTGTTGTTGGTTGGTCTGTATTTTCGATTGATCTATCTCCTTTTTAATGGGTAGATGAAATAAGAGATACGGTGTCTTCGAGTGTTTTATGCTCTTGATTCTTGATACGAGTTGTTTATCAACCACAAAATCGTTAATTGTGAGTTGTGGAAGACCAAAACGGGGGACGAAGGCTCTCCCATATATGATTCTATTAAATAAATAGAAATTGCTGACAGAAAAGAGATTATCCTCGGTTAATCCGTGTATTTTATAAACAGATCGCCTTATTTCTTCATATTGCTTATTGAGCTGCTCTAACACTGGGTTGCTTTTGCGGTTTTTTAATGATTTATTGCACCAGGCCAAGTCTACAGAAGGGTTGACGAGAACTGTATCTAAGGTAAATTTGGGGTGAAAATCGTCCTTTTTAGGGGAAACCAAAATACGTGTGTACCCTCCAATTTCCATGGTTTTGAACCAAAGCCTAGCCCTTGTTAAGTCATCCGTTATAAACGCAAATATGACTAAATCTGGTTGATGTTCTTTTATTTTGGCTTCTGCAAGGTCAAACATTTGAAGAATGCCATATCCTCCACGACCATAATTCAATACACCGACATTGACATCAAGTTTGTTGGCTAGATTCTCTTGTAGCAAATCAGGCCAAGTGTAGCCCTTTTGATTCCAATGAGTGAATGAGTCGCCAAAAACCAACATTTTTAGATATGCATGATTATATTCATCTATGGTTGTTTTTCCATCTAGCCCGTCTTGGTTTGATACAAATACTGCATCAGGACACCACGTTACTTTTCCGTTTATTACATTAAACCACGTCCATTTATGATTTGGTTTATATTTAACCCCAAAATTATCGTCATATACACCATGAGCAGAATTTGTCACTCTATAAGGATAAGAGTGAAAAACACCTTTTCGATACAAATTAATACGATAAAGCGATTCTAAACCAATTAGAAATAGGGTAATACTGCTTATTACAAGAAGGGAGTTAGCAACCCAATTTCTTACTCTTTTTCTGCGGAGATATGTTTTGTTCAGAGTCTTTTCCTCTTATTTGGTCTAACACCTAAGGTGATCCTTTCCACACTGTGGAAAGGCGGTATAGTTTAGGGATCGCAAATAAATTCATAACCGATTTTGGGAAGTCACCAATGTCGTCGTGATTGTTCATCACATGCCTTGCTCACGATATGGGGTAAAATTTGATTTTTCAAAACTAGGCTCATATAAATTCAATAGGTTAACCCAGCAGACTGAACGACTTTGGACTTGTTACGAGACCATCAATTTTGAGTGACCTCCATTGCATATAAAGAGCAGAAAGGAAGATTATCCTTTAACCTCCCTAGATGAACCTGAAGAGTCTCGTAGGTGGATGCACCATTGAGCCGAACGACAGGAGGACGAATATCATTTGAAAAATCCAGATTGACGGCTTGAATGTAGGAGGTGTCCAAAGCAAACGCGTTGGCTATTTCACACGCATATTGGTATCGAGACATGGCTTGCGATCCTACGCAATGAAAAATACCCTGACTACCGTGAGTTATGATTTTATTGACCATGGGGAATAGATCGCCGATCCACGTTGGGCAATTGACGAGGTTTGCGAACGCGATGAACTCTTGATGAGAGATCAGTGCCTCACAGACTAAACTCACAAAGTCCCCGGCGAAACCATAGATTTGGGCCGTCCGCACGATTGCGTAGTTGGAAAGTCGTTCTCGGATAAGCCGCTCAGAAGCGGCTTTGTCTATACCATATTGGGTCGTTGGGCAAGGAGGATCCTCTTCTTGCCAGAAGTGATCATATTTCCCAAAGACATAATCCGAGGAAAAGAATATCATGCGAGTTCCGAATTCTGAGCAGACTCTGGTTAGAATTTCTGTGATGCCATAGTTCGTTGCACGAGCGGTTTCTTTGTTTTGCTCACAGAAGCGTAAATTCGTGATAGCGGCTAGATGCAGTATCAGATTAGGTGCGTGCTCTTTGACAAGACGAAATACAGTGGCTTCGTCTCGCAAGTCAGCAGAAATGACCCCGTCACGCTGCACAAGAGCCACAGGTATGATCTGGTGACCCGTTTCGCACAGATATTCGCTGAGTTTCTTTCCTATCACTCCTGTAGCGCCGGTTACAAGTATTCGCATATAAATTTTTAATAAAAAGGATTTACTATTGTCAACCCATCTATTTTACGCCCTGATTGCATATCTTCGCTTAAAAGAGTCTCACAATCACTCTGTAGGGCAGCTTCTATAATTAAAGCATCCCAAAAAGAAACACTGTCTGAGTCACTTCTTTTAATCGCACGTAATATAAGGTCTTTGTCAATTTGAACCAATGGATATTCTGCAAAATTATAAACAGCATTATAGGCCTCATCAACAGAAAGCGGTTTAGATAACTTACGTGTGACAACAACAAAAAATTCTTGTAATACTTGGGTACTAATGATTAGTTTACCTTGACTTCCTTCCTTTTTGAATAGGTTTTGAGCAATATTTTGTTTTTTAGAGTCGCTGCCGTCAAACGCATAAACCAGTACATTACTATCTGCAAATTTCTTATCGCTCATAAAGTTCCTCCCGTGTCCAGCGTTGTCCTTCGCTAGCAGCCGTTGATTGTTCTGCTAATTCAATGAGACGGGTAGTGGCTTGATGATATTTTTCAGTACCTTCAGTTTTGGTTCGTGTTATTTTTGACAAACGCTTGACTGTTAGGTATTCCGTGAAATCAAGAACTTCTTGCGCTAACCTTTCTGGCATCGTTTGGACTTGTTGGTAAACCATATCGGCAATAGTCATAATAGGCTCCTGTCATTAATTAAAAAAAAAGGGTGTTTTAGGCACCGTCTTGGCCGTTTATGCCGGTTATTAGGGCTTTTTTCATCACTTTTGTTAATTGCTCTTTATACTCGATAATCAAGTTTTTATTTCTTGACTTTTTGAAAATTGGCTATTCATTTTATTTTCAATTAGTTATTAATATAACGCCCGCCCGGTTTTTGGGGCTTAACTTGAGGCATCCTGGCTCAATAGAGATGATTTAATATTTAACTTATTGATTAAAATAAAAAATTAGCCTCAAAAATCAGCACCATTTTTTAAATCAGTCACTTACAAAAAACTTGATCATCGAGTAATATATAGTGAGTGGCGGTCAATTTAGCTCTACATCCCCATTGATAGGCGGTGCCCAAAGTGATATAAAAAAATGATATAAAAAAATTTTTGGTTAGGCTAAACTCGCATTATATTTGTTATTCGTCAAGCCCATTAGACAAAAGCCTAACCACATTCTTTGTGTAATTGATAAATGGGTACCAGGTTTACCTTGGCTTATACCAAACATGTACACCCGATTCTGCTGGATCGAAGCCTATGAGCAAGATGTCATTTTTCGCTACGTTCGGTATACAAGCGGTCATTACCTTCATATCCTCCCAACTTGCTTTATGCACTTCCCCAAATTCATACTGGATAATCCCAACAATGCCTAATTTTTCAATTTGATGCAATCCCACACTTCCAAAGAAAAACAGTTCTTCATCAATTCTGGTGGTCACGCATAAATCATCTCTTCTTTTTTCAACAGTCACGCCTTCGTTTACCTTCGGTAAAGGGCTGATTTCATATCTGAGCATTGAATTAACCACTCGAAGTTGCAAGTCTTTTCGATTCGTTAACGCAGCGATGAAGTGTAATTGAGCCAGTGCCGCATAATGACCGGTTATGTCGTTAAATAAATATACCCTCTTAATTTTATCGTTTTTCAATTCATTTAACAGTATTTCTTGGAGCTGAGTTGAGGCATGATTCATTGTAATCATTTCGCTTCGCTGCATTGGCAATTTAGAGAAGAAAAGATAAATCGGATTCAGCAATATAAATGCAATCAAAACCACAAAAACTAAAGATTTTATAAAGATTTTATTAACCTCATAGAAACGTGACAGGGTATAAATTAACAGCGGAATTGAAAACATCTGACCAAAATACATAAATCGCTGTTCAGCATTCATAGAAAATGGAACAGCCATTGATATAATGCTCAGCACGATTAGCAAAGAAAATCTACTATCGAAATGTCCATTTGACCACTTGTCTTTTAGAAACATAACAGCAATGAAAACGAAAGAAGCCAGATTGAATAAAACCGCCGCACTGCTTCTTAATAAGAGTATAAGCGGTTGTGATTCCATACTTAAAAGAGACTTGATAAATACACCAGCACGTTGTTCCAATGGGAAAAAATAACCCAGTAAAGTAGAGATTGGTGTTGCTAAGAATGATAATAGTTGTTTTTGAAACGGATAAGCCGCTGTTCCGGTATCAAATATAATTCTGAGAATAAAAATATGCAGAACATACACAATACTCGGTAACAGTAATAAAACAAGCGCAATCCAATCGCGTCGTATAATAACTAATGAGGATTTTAAATTAAATTTGGGTTCTTTTCGGTCTATTTTATGCCAAATCCAGTAAATTGCCACTATAAAAGGTGCTATGATGACTGGTTCTTTAGTATACACGGTAAACATTAGCAATATAAAGATGAAGGCAAAAATCAACCGTTTGTACCGCTCGACATGATTCAAATAAACATAAGTCAGCAACAATGCGCCCATGCCTAATAACGCACCGAATGCATCGCCACCAAAAGCTGGTGCTTCCACATAAATTTTTTCACTTGCCATCGTGCCCCAAAATAGGAATGCAACTAATAATGAGACTTTCTGATTAAGGCGACAGAAAAAACGACTGTACAGATAAACCAATGCACAGCAGAGCGAATGAATCAGATAGTATGTCACTAAAAAAAGTGCAGAGTTATGGGTTTGTGCAAATAAACTAATCAAATAAATCAGTAGATTTTGCGTTGGACGAATAAAATAGTGAAGGTCCACAAATAACTCTGGATACACCCAAAAGTAGTATCGAAATCCATTTAGCAACCAATCAACTAAGGAAATATCAAAAAAAGAGGCGCTATACAACATAAGCGCAAAATTGTCACCACTTATAGCATAAGAAAGAATTGTTTCTATGTTAAATGTAATACTAAAAGCCAATGATAGAATCACAATGGCGACTACCATCACAACATCTCGCCAAAAATGTGAACCCCTAAATACGCTAAGAGTGTTTAATCTATGCTTCATATCAGTTTTTTTAATATTAAAATCGTTTGTCTTGCACTCTGAATGGATTGGAATCAAGCAAAATGTCGTATGATTTTTCTACTTCAAAATTCGCTGGAACGTTTGAGCTCATCCCAACGTACCGCTTGCGAGTCTTTGTGGAAAAATAAACGGATGCCTTTATATTTCACTTCGACATATTGGTTTTTTGCCCAAGCGGAAATATTTTGTTGTCCCCAAACAAATGTTTCCGATTCATTTATGTTAACAAAAGTTAACAATAGCACTCCTGAGAGTGGGTGAATCTACCAAAGGCTACCGAAAATTATCGAGAGCCGCTTTATACAATCTGAATTCGCTTGGTT